>JAUVXS010000113.1 GCA_030603485.1 Dehalococcoidia bacterium | reverse complement strand
CCAGTTTTAACCAGACGGGCACAGCTACCGGCCGGCTTTCCTCCAGCGACCCCAACCTTCAGAATATACCTGTAAGGAGTGAGATGGGGAATAAGATAAGGAAAGCTATTATAGCTCCACCGGGGACATACCTTTTAAGCGCCGACTATTCCCAGATTGACCTCAGGGCCCTGGCTCACCTCTCTCAAGACCCCGGTCTTGTTGCCGCCTTTGCCCACGACGAGGATATCCACGCCCTGACCGCCTCTAAACTCTTTGGTGTCCCGGCAGATGAGGTGACTCCGGAGATGCGCCGAAATGCCAAAACGGTCAATTTCGGAGTTGTTTACGGCATGAGCGATTATGGATTGGAACAAGCTACCAACCTCAGTCGGGAGGAAGCCTCTCAATTTATCGCCCTGTATTTTGAGAGATATCCCGGGGTAAAGGAGTATCTTAAGACAACTAAAGAGCAAGCCCGGAAGCTGGGCTATGTGCAAACAGTGCTGGGGAGGCGGCGGTTCCTACCCGAAATTAATTCTGCCAACCGAATGGTACGGGAGGCTGCTGAGCGCATGGCCATAAATGCCCCGGTGCAGGGCAGCTCTGCCGACATTATTAAAATTGCCATGATAAATCTACACCGGGAAATGGAAAGGCGGAACCTTAAGAGCAAGATGCTGTTACAAATACACGATGATTTGCTCTTCGAGGTGCCCGACGCAGAAGTGGAAGAAATGAAATCGCTGGTTGCCGAGCTTATGCCCAGGGCTGTCGAGCTTTGTGTCCCCGTGAAAATAGATATCAAGCTGGGTAGAAACTGGGGCGAGATGGGATGACTGCTGAACAACGCTTACAGTTATTCCTGTTGGGAACTCCGGCTTCTGACCACGACTCCCCGGGATTATCGTTTTACTAGTCCTAGAGTGCTTCTAGCACTATTTCTGGGAGCATTCTTACCCGGCAGTTATCCTTTTCCTGCAAATATTGTTTCAAATTAATATAGCAGCCTGTACAAATAGTAACCAAATTATTGGTCTTAAGACTACCAGTGAGTTCTTCGAGGTGTGGTGGTATATAGCAGCATAGCTTGGTATCTAGTTGGTTAACTTCCAGCCCCTCTATCTTTTGGAGAACCCGCATCGCCGGTTCAACATCAATTGGCTCCGCGGTAATTCGACGCCGGAAACGATAGCATCCTGGGTAGTAATCTAATTCTAGGTTCAGCCTACCGCCTTGAAAGTGGCGATCCAGGAGTTCAACATAGGAGATGATCTCCAGTCGGGTGGCATCCTTACAATTGCTGTAACTGGGCTCACAGGCTGCGCAGAAGAGTACGATAGACTTTGCTCCCAGCGCCTCAGCTTGTCTGAAGTTCTCCACTACAAAGCTCTTGGCGAGCTCCTTGGATTTTGCTATCTCTTCCTCATCTTTAGCCATCACCGCTGGTTGTCCAAAGGGCATCCAGCCACAACAGTATTCCTTGGAAAGAAAAGTGTAGTCTACCTTGAGATGCTCAAAGATGTCTTTGAGAGCTCTAAGTACATGAGGTGTGCTCTGAGGCTGGAAGCAGCCAGCGATGACGACATATTCTGCTTTCTGGTCCATCTTAAATCCTATGTTCTCTGCTAGAACTCTATACCTGGCTTCTCCTGAATCCTGGCAGACACCGTATCGTCTGATGTTTTCTACTATTTTTTCGTTTATCATCTTTGTTCCCTCTCACCAGGGTTCATTCTCGCTTGTTCTAACCGTGGCATGACCATTCTATATCCATTATATGACGAATTCAATCATTGAGTCACAAGCCCTATATTGCTACACTAACTCGAAATGCCTGAACTGCCTGAGGTAGAGACGATTAAGAACGAGCTTTCGCCCTGGGTCGTGGGGCAAAGATTCACTCAAGTTACTATCTCCGATGCCAGGCTGGTGTCCGGTGGATCCGTTGAAGAAGTCCGTCGTGGCTTAATCGGGCAGAAGGTAGAAACCCTGGAACGCCGGGGAAAGTATCTCATCTTTCACTTATCAAATGGCAAGTCACTGATTATTCATCTCAGGATGACCGGCGTCCTGCTGTTAAATCCCAAAGAAGTTGATCGCTATGCCCGGGCGCTTTTTCACCTCTCCAATGGGCACCGCCTTGTTTTCAGCGACCGGCGCCGCCTGGGATTAATATGGCTGGTAGACGAGGCCAATACTGTGGTCTGCAAGCTGGGTCCCGAGCCGTTGGATGAAAGCTTTACCCCGGACATTCTGGGGCAAAGACTAGGCCGGCATCGCATTCCCATAAAAGCAGCTCTTCTCGACCAGTGTATTGTCGCCGGAATCGGCAATATGTATGCCGATGAAGCTCTACTTGCCGCCCGGATTAACCCTCTGACAAAAGCAGACTCCCTGTCGCCTGAAGAATTGCAGACTCTATACCATTGCATCCGCAGAGTACTTCAGGCAGCCATCGGTAACAAAGGCGCCAGCGTGGATACCTACGTCCGCCCTGAGGGCGAGCTGGGCACAGCCCATTTCGATTTTAAGGTTGCTCATAAAGGAGGCGAGCCCTGCCCTATTTGCGGCAGCACCATCACGCGGGTCCCGATACAAAACAGGGGCAGTTATTTTTGCCCGGAATGCCAACCCCTCAACCCTGGGCGCTCAAAATAAAAGCTGGCCGCGGCTAGACTTGAACCAGCGACCAAAGGCTTATAATAGTCAGGCTCGGAAGCTAAATTACATAGCGTCTTTGAATTCACGCTCCGATAACAAGCATCCAGAGCGTTGTGCCTCCAAAAATTGCAGGGAATAGCGGCTTCTTCAGCCGTTATTCCTTCGTCTTGAACAACATCTCAAGAGGAGTTCCGACAGATTATGTTTCCACATTTTCACGCTCATCGCCAGCCTACTCATTCATGGCGTACTCGCCGTTCAAAACGGAGACATACTGCTCCCACACATTGTTATATTGCTCGGCATTTGGAACTGCCTTAATAAGCATAATCTTGACACAATAATCTCGTTGTGCATCCCTGGAATTATGATTGCCGTAGATTTGCATGGCAAATTGAGCAAAGTCATGCACCATGAAATCAAACATCTGGTTCAGGATGTCTGAATCAATTCCGCCGATCCCAGCCTGTTCGAGGATGAGCTGGCCGTACACAACAATGGAGAACATCTCGCCCAAAGGTAGAGACCACGAGGGGTCCATATCCTGAGCCTCGTCCGGACCCGCCCTTTCCAGCATCTCCTTGAAAATATCTATTTGCTTCATGAATGCAGCCACATTGGGCAGGCCCTTGTTGGCCTCGAAGACAGGCTTATAATCGTGGAACTGTACTTTTCCCAGTCCCCGGGTGGGGCCCTGATTGAAGGGGAACAGGTCGTCTTTGTCCGAAAAGTCCGGAGCCACCGGTGGATACTCGGCGGGGTTGAAGAAGTAGTTTTGCATGAACTTGCGGATGAGCTGGATGTTCACATGGACCGTTCCCTCGAGCTTGGACGGGCCCATGATGTCGGCGGCTGCCATGTGAAAGTAGGTGTCCTTTTCAAATCCCTTGGCTGCGATCACCTCCCAGAGCAGGCTGACCACCTCTTCGGCCTGCAGGGTCACCTTCATCTTACTCGTGGGGTTGTAGAGCAGGTAGCGGCGGTCGTTCTGGCTGGAATTCCTAAAATAATCGGTGGCGCGGCGCTGATAGAGCTTCATGCCCACCAGGCGCAACCAGGCATTCATGAAGTTCTTCCGCACGTGGGGCATGTCCGTGACCCGCATGCCGTAGAGGATGCGGTTAGATGCATGGGTGATGGCCTCGTAGAAACAGTGTTCAGCAACTCCGATGGATCCGGGACCGATGTTGAATTTTCCGACATTCACGGTGTTGAGCGCACAGTCCCAGGCATGGGAGCCCCGGGAGAGGATGTCGTCCTCGGTGATGGGATAGTCGTGCAGAGCGAAGTTGGACACGTATTCCTGGTGGGAGACGACGTTCTTCTTGAGCTCGTAGGCCTTGTGGCGGAAGTTGGTGACGAAGAAGGTGTAGTCGTCAGTGCCGTCCTTGATCTTGCCCAGAGTGGAAACCATTTCCGCTTCATTGCCGTTGCCGATGTAATATTTTTCCCCGTTCGCCACCCATGTACCGTCAGGCATTGGCGTGAGTGAGGTTTCGGTGGAATAAATGTCCGCGCCGTGGTCCTTCTCGGAAAGGCCGAACGCAAAAATCGCCCCTTCCTTAAGGAGCCTGGCCCCTTTCTTTTTCGCCTTTTCATTCTGACTCATCCAGATGGGGCCCAGGCCCAGGATGGTCACCTGGAAGCAGTACCAGTAGCCCAGGCCGTAGAAGGACAGGAGTTCGGCATATTCACTGTTGCGGGCCGTGTCCCAGCGACAGTCGGGATCTCCACCGGCATATTCCTTGGGCGTCAGCAGCTTGGCAAAGATTTGCTCCTTGCCGATGAATTCGACAAACTCACTGTACCAGACCTTCTTGTTGTAATCATCGAGAATCCTGGCCTTGCCCATCTTTTCGAAGAAGGCAATCGTCTTGTTCACAATGGCTCTTGATCCTTCGTCGGCTATAAGGCTTTTATGTTTTTTGGGCTGTAGTAGATAATTCATCATTACTCCCTTCCTGCTCGGTTTTTCAAGAACTTTACTCAAATTAATGCCTGCCAGTCAAGAATACTCTGCTACACAGACAAGGAAAGAGAACCATATCCTGAACAACTGATACAAGGTGAAGGCGTTACTGAAGACAGCAGTAAACACGCAGCGCTGGAGCCCAAGAAGTCGGATACAATGACCTTTAAACTCATGCCCAATATCAATAAACGTTTGGAACAGATAGCATGTGACGAAGGGCGGACTGGGAACAGCCCATTTCGATTTTAAGGTTGCTCATAAAGGAGGCGAGCCCTGCCCCATTTGTGGCAGCACCATCGAGCGGGTCCCGATACAAAACAGGGGCAGTTATTGTTGCCCTGAATGCCACCCTCTCAACTCTGGGCGCTCAAAATAAAAACTGGTCGCGGCTAGACTTGAACCAGCGACCAAAGGCTTCCCAAGTCCTTAGTTCATCTAGACATATCTTTACCCTATGAATGGCCTTGCCAATCCCTTGAAAAATCCTCAAGCTATCCTGAAACTTCGCTGAAGGTGTTTACGGGTGTGATACAATGTGATACAAGAGATATAGAGGTCGCTCACGGATGTTTTGGGCGACGATGAGGTGGAAGATGAATAAAGCGCACGGGAATCGCTGTTTGATGGTGATTGTCGGTGCCCTTTTTGACTGAGGAGCGTATTAGGAAAAGTCTGGGTTTGTATATTTGAATGTTGGAAAACATCAAACATAAAGGGGGTCAGCATGAGCACTAAACTTAACCCAAGGAATATCGGAGACATTCTCGGCGATACCTTTCGAATCTATGGGAGGAATTTCTGGAAGCTATTGGCTATTGCGGCTATTGTACTGGGGGTCCTGGGAGTCATTCAGATTATTGCCGGTCCTGGTTTGCTGCCTCTGATTATGACCGGG
>JAUVXS010000056.1 GCA_030603485.1 Dehalococcoidia bacterium | reverse complement strand
GGCCCGAGCTCACGTTCTGGCTCTGAAGCATCTAGAGAATGAAAAGCTCAACAAAGCCTACAATCTGGGCGCTGGTCGGGGCTACTCAGTGAAGGAGGTCATAGATGTAGCCGAGGCTACAACAGGTACCAGGATTAAGAGGGTAATTTCGTCTCGCAGGCCGGGCGACCCTCCGGTACTTGTAGCGGATCCCAGCTTGGCTGGAAAGGAGCTTGGCTGGAAGCCCCAGGATTCAGAACTGGAGGCAATCATTGAGAGTGCTTGGCGGTGGCAGAAGGCGCACCCACATGGCTACGAAGGAAAGCCTACTCGCTCGGGTTAAAAGTTGTACGTGATGGCTTGGGACTACTTAACCTGCGCCGTGTATGGGAAAGGCTCAACTGTTAATCAGCGTTCGAGGCAGTGTGCGATTTTGTTCTCTTCGAGGAAATCAATGTAGTTATCATATAACGAAGAATAAGTAGCTTCGAGGGCGTCCAAGTCCATCGACTCGTAGAGCGCCCTTAAATCGATTGTTTTCACCTTTCTGATGTCAACGTGGGGCATACGTAATAGCTCGCAGAGTTCTCTAGTTCGAGCATCGTGCACGAACATTGTAGCCGGGATTCCATTTAGGATTGCGGCGAGGCAACCGTGAAACCGGGACCCAATAACGAAATCTAAGGAGCGCATATAAGCCATCCACTCCTCAACATCAAAGAAGGTAACCATGTTCGTTTTAACATACTGAAGAAATTCTTCATCGGGAACGTCTGAGAGACCCTGACTGTTTTTCATCCACGAAATGGTACTATCATCCAATTGCGGCTCTTCCCCGCAAGCTATTGATAGCTCGGGCATCTCGCTTTGCAGGACGTAGGGATAACGGTTCTTAAAAGCAAGGGTCGCAAGCAGTCGTTGAACCCTCCGAGCAGAGGAGACATCATTTGTGAAGACCAGGATATTCGAATGGCCGTTCACGGCTATCCGCGAACACTGGTCAAACGGCCTCCTGGAAATAAACATCGCAGGGTGGCACCTCCAGTAAATTGAAGGGCACCCAATAGCCCTGACGTTCCTTATGCCTAATCGCTCTAGAACGGAAGCGGTGAAGTGCCCGCGGACACCAAGGGATGTACTGCGCTCAGAAATGATCTTCATCATCCGTATTGTGCCGTCGGGTATCATGATTTTGTGCCCGTAGTCGGGAGCCTGGGCACCGAGTCCGATTATTACGCATGGCAGACGCACTTTCTCCAGAAAGGCAATAGTGCGCGGAAAATCGAATTTTTCATATAGAAAGTTTGATGCCCCAATTACTACGTAATCGAAATTCTGCTCGACGAAGCTGGAATCTGCCGCGACGCCTTCTCCGAAGGCATCGATTTTTAGATGCCGCATCAGGGAGTGTCCAATAAGGAGATTGCCCGTATTATTCCCCGTTGCCTTAAGACGATCCTGCACCGGCGCATCTTTCGGTAAATTAACACGGTAGGAAGCTCCCAAGTACCATACTCTTGCCATATCGATCCTTTTGTAACTGAAACCTAGCGGAGCGTTTGTCTATCCCTCTCTAACGCACGCTTGCAGGTTCGAGACTCAAATCCTTCTGTGTCTATCAATAAAGAGCATTTGTGCGTGGCAACATTCAAGGTGCTATTCCCTTCTTGCACACTATGAAAGGAATAGCACTGAACGCCTGTACTCATCTCTGCAAGATGTCAGTATATAACTCGTGATAGGCATATGCTTCCTGCTCTATTGGGGGTACCATAAAAGACTTCAGATTCTCCTTGATGTCATTCAGAATCACTGGATTATCAATAATCCTCTCTATTGCCACCTTAAGTTTATCTCTGTCACCCAGAGGGAAAGTGAATCCATTCACGCCATTCTTAACCTTCTCCGCCATGCCGCCTGCGTTTGAAACCAATGCCGGTGTGTGGCAAGCGAGCGCTTCGTGCAGTACAAGCGGGTAGTTCTCATACCAGAGCGATGGCACGATGATCACATCGACATTGCTGAGGATGTTTCCTACATCTTCTTCCGGAAAGGCATCGTGGAACTCTATCCTTGTGTCGCCTCTGGCCAGGTCGAAGAGCCTGTTAACGTATGTCTGATCCGGCCCAGTGCCAAGTATCTTCAGGACAACATTACGAGAGCTTATTTCCTTGAAAGCTTCCACAAGCACATGAACACCTTTATGGTGATTCAGGGAGCCGGCGAAACAAAAAGTTAACCTGTCTCCCTTCTTGTAACTTTTATTGTTTCTTCTTATCGTGTTATAGCTTAGTCCGTGGTTAATAACCCTTACATTGAGCTCGGTGACTTCCCTTCTGAATATACCCGCTAGGAATTCTGACGGCGAAATCACGTTTTTCGCTCCAAACAGGACATCTCTTGCACTACTAAGCCGTTTGGAGACGAAATCAGACGGAAGCTCGGGGCAGGATTGAGCACACACTTTGCCACCGCCAGGTCCCTCACACAGGTCGCCCTTGGAATTAACCAAATTATATTTGGGACATATCATCCAGAAGTCTGTAAGTGTCATGATATACGGGATATTAAGCGATTTGGCGACCACCACTACCTCGCTTACTCTCATAGTGTGTCCGATATGAATTATGTCAGGCTTCTCAAGGGATAGAACACGCTTGGCTGCGCTGGTCATGCTTTTGTCGCCTAGCTTGATGTGCACGTCATTAGGGATTCGCTTGTGCCTCAATACGATAACTCGGACACCCTTGTACGTGAATTCTTTCCAGCAGATATCCTTTATCTTTTCGTCCCAGCCAGAGTCAGCATAGAAGCCATAGGTTACGACGCTAACACGATGCCCAACCCTCTGCATCATTGAAGATATTTTTAAGACAAACTTCTCAGTCCCAGTCCAGTATTCTGGATAGAACTGATGTGCCATATATAGGATGTTCATCTATATTCCTTCCCTCAGTTCGTTATCCCACTCGGCAACATTGCCCCCATTTAGATATAGGAACGCAAGATAGGCGCCGCACTTGTGAGCATAGGTCTTCAAAAGGCAGGAGTTGAGGTCTTCCAGTACAACGCTATCGGCAAGCGGGTATGGCTGCTCCATATATTGCCTTACTAAGTTCATTTGCCTCAAGACGCCCTGACAAATGGCGTTGTCGTCTGGAGTCCCCTCCCGGTCAACACGGTTAGACCTGAGGACCCTTTCCAGGAAACCTTTGAGGTTATTGTCTGTATATGGTGTATCTGGAAGACCAGCGGGGAGAGACCTGAGATTAGCGTGCAGATCAAGCTTCTTGCCCACAAGATCAAATAACATGTCTAGTCCTATCGGGTGCCTAATTTGTTTGAGGTCCTCATTAATGAGCGATGCCAGCGAATGATACGCTAACAAAATGCCCCTCAATACTTGCTGTTCACCAACCTTGGGTACCTGGTAGCTCGGGAAAACGTCGACCAGGCTTAGCGCATCTACATAGCCCCTCTTGAGCCAATAGTAGGCGGATCGATTGTGGGAATGTATAACCTTAACGGAACCCAAGAGCGCCAGTTTATAGCCATCTTCTATAAGTCTTAAACCCAAATCCAGGTCTTCAGCATACTGGCGGCTATATTTATATTTTAGAAAGATTTCTTTAGGCAGGAGACAGGCTATATCTGACAGCTGGGCATTCTTCCGCAGAGTCTCATAGTTCTTCACTTTAGGTAGCTGCATAACTTTATCGTTCTCGGAAACGTCTAGAAACTCACTATAGTGATACCAGTTAATCGTCCTGTAGAACAGGTCAACATCTTCCTTTGGGAACTCAGCGCAGGAAACGGCTACCACATCATTGTTCTTGAGAGCGGCCAGGAGCTTGGAAAGAAAAACATTAGATGACGGCAGCGCGTCCTGGACTGTGAAGAACAAGTAGTTCCCTGTCGCCTTCTCTGCCCCAAGGTTTCTTGCGTGTGAATGCGAGAATTCCTCCGGTAAGATTTCCAATACTTCGGCACCATGCGCTCTGGCGATGCTTACAGTTCCATCCGAGCTGCCTGAATCTACGACTATGACCTCTAAATTCTTTAGCCCCTTCTGCTGGTTTAGTGCTGATAGGAGCAGTTCAAAGTCGCCACCGCCATTCTTCGTGGGGATAACCACAGAAATCGTATCACTTTCAGACGGTGCTATGCCCACGTCTTCCGACGTTGTTAGTTTCAGATGAGGAACCACCGGTTTGTGAAGGTGGTGCACCCTTTTCGAACCGAGTTTGGACCATCCCGTTTTCAGAAGATACAAAGCCCCGCGACTCTTGATGAATCTGAAGGCTCTGCTCCAAAAAGCGCGAAATCCTTCGTTGACCATAACCCTGGCGCCCATCAGTCCAAGCAAATACAGGTCGCGCCTGCGCGTCCAGGGCGGCAGCAATTTGTCAGCCATCCTCTCAAACCTTTTCGCAAGCTGCATGGGTATACTGTGCTGAATCTGCTGTATCTGAAATTCCAGGCTATCTACCTGATATTTCAGGCTATTCATCTGGGCGACCTTTTCCTGGAGGCTTGTCTCAAGAGAGCTTATCCGGGCGTCTTTGTCCTGCAGTTGCCTCTCATAATCATTAAAGAATACGTTGGAAGCATCCGTCAACCAGCTATCAGTTAAGGATATCGATGGCTTTAAACTAGCGTTTGAAGCCAGAGCTATGAAGTAGACAGGCTCTTTGTTAGTTCTTTCCGTAAAATAGAATTCCATGTCTCCCTTCTTGACAACTTCCTCTGCATAACCGCGGGATTTGTGCTCGTGGATACTCCACATATTTGAGCCGGCATAAACTCGTTGACCAAACATACGCATATGCTTGAAGTACCGCCTCAGTAAACTGCTGAATTCCTCAAAATCGAGCTCTTTTACGTGGAAGGGATTATGATAATCAGGCTCATCTGTGTAGACCGCCTTGTTAGGCGTTGAAACTATAAATAAGCCGTCGTCTTTAAGCAGCCTCTTTACTTCAGATAGAAGCTTATCATGCCCTGCTATGTGTTCAATAGCTTCGAAGCAGACAGCTACATCAAACTTCTTCTCACCCTCTATAGGCACAGCGAGTATAGAGCCTTCTATAAACTCCAGGTTATCTTTTATGTACCTGCTTCTGGCGTATTGTACGGTTGTTTTATCAATTTCTACGCCGGCAACGTATGCGGCTTCTCTGGCCAACATATTTGTGCCATAGCCTTCGCCACAGGCAAGGTCCAACACCTTTTTACCCTTCACAAAATGAGCAGCAAAAGCATACCGATGAAGGTGCTCATAATTAATCTGTGCCCCCTCTATCCAGGGCAAAAACCTCTCGCCTGTCCATTCAAGCTTTTCCCAAGCGTACATCGGCCTATAATGAATATAAACGACTTCGTTGATATAAGATACCTTGGCTCTTGCTTCTATTACTCTTCGACAGAAGTTCCAGTCTTCTGGCTCCCAGGTAGCAGCGGGGTCAGTATTGAACTTGATGTTCTTATACTTCGAACTCAAAATGAAAGAAGACGTGCCGATCTGACCGGGCTCCGGAGGATACTTCCCGAGTACCATTTGTTCACCATTCGGTTCTACTGCCAGAATGTTTCCATACACGAAATCATATCCCATGAGTGCTCTTTGTAATAGTATCTCAATATGGTTGGGCGTAAATTCGTCATCGTCGTCTAATTGAGTAATCCATTCTCCTCTCGCCATTTCAAAGCCTTTATTACGGGGCGCAGACGCAGCTACCCGCCATCTGGCATGCAAATCTTCCGGCAGTGGCGGTCTATCTGTAAGCTCTATGAATTTTATTCTCGGGTCTTTTATCTTTTGAACTCTGTCCTTCGTATCATCCGTGCACCTGTCGGCGACAACGATTATCTCGAAGTTCTGACAGGTCTGGCTTAATACCGATGGAATAGCCCTGGTGGTTAATAGTTCCGCGCGGTTATGCGTCACTATTATGACGGAAACTAATGGATTTTGTTCTGTCACTCTATTCCTCTGCAGTGGGTAAATTAGATTTCATCTTGCTGATAGTGGTCTGTATCCTTCTGTTCTTAAACGGCAAGGGAAAGGAGTCCAGTAGCGGTAATGAATCTCTCGTTTTGGCTTTTGACCCAACATCATCCCACCATTGTAAACCTTCTGCGTAATTTCTTACAGCCACTGGTTTGTGCTCAATACCCAGAAATTCAAAAAAATCCTTCCATTTATCCGGGAAGTTCAATTCATCTCCATCAGCCAGACATAATGCCCAGGGTGTTCCGTAGGCATGGCAGATAATTGCCGTATGAAAGCTATTGGTTAGAACAAATTTTGATGATACTATTTCTCTAAGTTTCGACCAAAACCTTCTTCTGATACACATTATATCAACAAATCTCTCCGCTCCAAGTTCGTCTTTCTTAATATCCCAGCCCGTTCTATTTGACCAATGAGGTATGTAGGTTATCTTGTATTGCGAAGGATTCTTTCTAATCGTAAAGAACATTGGCATTAAAAGGGCAGGGTCTCCTAGTGGCGTTCGTTCATCCAAGTTCAATTGTCTGATTGTATGAGGTCCTCTAACGGCAAAAATTCTGACTTTCTTGGAATATGGCTCGCTAGTGATATCAAAGAATTCACCCTTCCCCTTCCCTTGACCCCATATATACAGTTCCGGCACATTTAGCTGGTCCACCATGCTCTTATGAAGCTCCGAACCAATGATAAGCAGGCAAAAATCATAATTGGCCAGGATATTCAACAAACTTGCATTACAGTAGTTTACGGTCTTGTATCCAAATTTCTTCACGAGCACTTCAGCGATATAATCTCCAAAATTTATGTGTTTTCTCTCCTCCCTCCAATACCATATTAAAACCCTGTTTGAAAAAACCCTCTTTAGTAACCTGTTGATGATGGGTACCCTGCATGCCACATTAGTTAGAGTAAAATGATCTGGTTCTTTTAACAAATTAATTAAATGTTTAGATTTATTCAGTTTGGCTTTGAATATACTTATGGCGGTATGATAACCCGCTACACGATGTTTAGATCTATTCAATATGGCTCTTAATATATTTACGGCGACATGGTAACCTAATACCGGGTGTACCACTAGATTAAGTAGTCTTTTTGCCATATCAAAGAATTTGCTGGATTTCATGTCGCCAATCTTCCTGGACCCTCTCTTAATCTTTTCCTCTATGTGGTATCCCTGTGACTGAATCAGCTTCTCTTGGCTGCATTTGTATATCTTGATATAACCCAGTTCAGCCGCTTTCCTAACTAATCTACTGGCCTGACTATTCCTGCAGATAACTAAACTCGTGCCCTTGGAATCTGTTCCTTCGAGCTTTAAATTCCAGGGGTCTCCCACGTAAATATCGGCATCTTCTGCTATTTCTGAGCAGTATTTGCACGCCTCCGGGCCGTTGTTCAGGTCATTAGACCAGTAGTCTTGCAGAGCTATGAACTTTTTTTGTCCGTTTTCCAGGCAGGCTGTGAATCCACCCGGCCAGCCACTCCCCCTGTATTCGATTTGTTGAACATCATGCTCTTTCACATTCAATTTCTGTAAAATGCCTCTTGTGAATTCAATATTTGGAGTATGATTACAGAATAGGCCAATAACAATCACAATGTTTCTATGTTTGCCCTTTTTCTGCAATGCTCTTAGATTTCTAACATGGCAGGGCAGTCCGACAAAGGCATATTTCTTATCGTAAGCGAGTTCTTTAAGGGCGGGAAAAGGATTATTGACCGCGTAAACAGAATTCGCACGTGTGGATAGAATATCCTCCTTGGAGTCAGTTATTATTGTTTCAGGAAGTAATGGGGTGCTTGAACCTCCCGTTCTTGTTATTACTACAAAATCAACAGTCAGAGATTCCAGGAGATAAACCAGGAAACTCTTAATGAACCCTCCCGATGAAGCCTGAAAACGTATAATGTCATTACTAGAATGCGCAAGGAATATTGAATCTATGCGACCAAAATCTTTAATCGAAACCGCTTCCATCAAGCACCCTGGTTACTTCTCCTGCAGCATCGCCAGATAGTGGTCTATTACCTTTTCGGTATCACCCATGGTAACAATCTGCCCCTCATTTAGCAACATCGTCCGCTGGCACAGCTCCTTCACGGTATTCAAGGCGTGGGAGACAAAAACTATGGTCTTGCCCTCCGCTTTGAACTGGTCCATCTTGTCCGCGCATTTTCTCTTGAAGGCTTCATCACCTACGGCGAAGACCTCGTCTATGAGCATAGTGTCGGGGTTGGCATGGATGGCGGTGGAAAGGGCTAACCGCATGCTCATGCCGGAGGAGAAGTTCTTCAGCTTCATGTGTTCAAACTTCTTGAGCTCGGCAAAGTCGAAGATTTCATCGTATATGCTGTTCACCTGCCTGCGTTTCAGACCCAGGATGGAGGAGTAGATGTAAATGTTCTCCCGGGCAGTAAGCTCCTGCTGAAAGCCAACGCCCAACTGGAGAAAGGAGGCCACCTTGCCGTTCATGGTAACCGAGCCGCTATCGGGGTATAAGACCCGGGCCATTATTTTGAGCAGTGTGCTCTTGCCGGAACCGTTCCTGCCAATTATGCCCAGGGCTTCGCCTTTGTTGACCTCGAAGCTGATGTCCTTCAGCGCCCAGAACTCTTCGTAGGAGAACTGTCTTTTGACCAGGCCGACTATGTTCTGGAGCACCGTGTTCTTTTTTTCGTGGGGGATGCGGAATTTCTTAGAGATGTTGTCGACGGTTATGGCACTCATCACATTTCCTCGGCAAAGCGGCGCTGTAATTTATTGAAGACAAGGCTGCCCACAACGTAGGCAGTGACGGCGAAACCGCCGACAACCACAATGCTGTGCAGTGAAGGCAGATTGCCGGCGACCATTACATCGCGGTATATGACTATAAACTCCGTTATCGGGTTGAGCCGGTAATAGGGCATTATAGAAGCGGGAATTATTGACAGGGGATACATAACAGGTGAGCAGAAGAAGAGGACCCTGGTCACGACCTGCCATATCTGGTTGAGGTCGCGGAGGTAAACGAAGAGGGAGGAAAGGAACAACCCGGCACCGTAAATAAAGAAGAAGAAGATGAGGTGAATCAGAGGGAACAGGAGCACGGTGACGGGCAGGTGCCTGACCAGGATAAATATTAGGGGCACTAGAACCACAAAGGCGATCAGATAATTTATGAGGGTGGGCAGGACATTGCTCAAGACCAGTATCTGGCGGGGTATATATACTCTGGTCACCAGGCTGGACTTGCCATATATCGCACCCAGCGAAGAGGAAGTGCCGGCCGAGAAGAACTGATAGGTCATCATGCCCACCAGCAGGTTTACAGCAAAGTTTTCTGTCTGACCCCAGAGGTGCCTGAAGACAAGATAGAGGACCAGTGCCTGGAGAAGAGGGCTCAGCAAGGACCAGAGAAAGCCAAGGGCGGTGTTCTGGTAGCGATTTTTCAGGTCAGCGACAGTAAGGTTCCAGATTAACTCTCGATGTTGCCACATTCTATGGCTATTATAAACGCTCGGAGGCTGTGTGTCATCACCGTAGAATATAGGCTTGAGATTGCCACGCCTTCGGCTCGCAATGACACAGAAAAAGGGGCGAGGCTAAAGCCCGGCACTACACGTTTCTCGGCATTCTTCCTCTGAGCCATCCCGCGGCTACACCCAGCAGTTTGCTAGTCTCATAGGCCACACTATAGGGCAGCCATTTCCATCCTCCTCCGTTACTCACAATATACCTGGCCTCCCTGGCAAAATATCCCAGCCTATTAATAACCCAATTTCTTGACCTGGGCACACTCACTCCCTGACTTAAGGCTATGCCAACATCTACAGACCTCCGGAATATAGACCGCAGGCTGAAGTTATGGGCATGATATACCACGGCGTCCGGCCGGTAGACAATTTTCCAGCCGGCAAGCAGTATGCGCTTAGCAAATTCTTTATCTTCAGCCCGAACTATGTCTTCCGAGAACTTGAACTGCTGCCAGACATCCCTTTTTATGGCCGAGTTGACATTGGATATGAACATGTTGTCACGGTAGTAGTCTGAAGCGTCACGAACCACCTCAATTCTGTGTTCGGGGAAGTAGTAGCTATAGAAGAATTTCTCAGGAAGTTTGGTGGTTGGCCAGGCAATTTGTCGACCTACGACCATGGCCGCCTGCGGGTTTTTAAGGTCATCGGTCAATTTGTGAAGCCAGTTGTCATGGAGCGGCAAGGCATCTTGCGTGATATACACCAGGGCTTTGCCAGTTGCCTGCTC
>JAUVXS010000086.1 GCA_030603485.1 Dehalococcoidia bacterium | reverse complement strand
AATAAGGCGATGAGCCTTATCAAGGTGGCCGACATGCTCACAGAAAAAGACCCTTCATGCAGGGCATACCTGAGGGCGTACAGAAGGGGTGATATAGTAGATTGAACCCACCGCAGATTTCGAAAGTACCGATAGAGACCGTAAGATTCAACATATATTCAAGTGAACATGCACAATGTTCTAACTGATGTCCAACAAGCCAAGTAACTTAGTGAATTATTGAAACTGGAGGATGACAATGCAAGAGGACGTAATCAGCTTAATCAAGGAGAATGTTATCCAGGGGAGGATAACCAAGGGTGACGAAGGTATGGATGAAGGAATGGTAGGTCAGCCCGGCGTTACCGAGCTTGTTGAACAGGCTGTTGCCTCTGGCGTGCACATTCGGGACGTAATCAGTAAGGGTCTTTCCGGTGGCATGAATGTTGTAGGGCAAAAATTTGAAGCGGGCGAATACTTTATTCCTGATATGCTGGCCTCGGCTGAAGCAGTAGGCGCGGCCATGCAGATATTGCAGCCCCGTCTTGCCGCGAGCGGCATTAAAACCAAAGGCACTATAGTTGTGGCTACAGTAAAGGACGACCTCCATGATCTTGGTAAGAACATCGTGTCCATTCTGCTCCGTGGGGCGGGATACATCGTAAAAGACCTGGGGAATAACGTTGATGCTCAAGTCATTGTAGATGCAGTAAGAGAGGAAAACCCACATTTCCTGGGTTTGTCCGCTCTGCTCACAAGTACTATGGCTCGCATGGCGGATGTGATACAAATGCTGGAGGAAAGTGGACTCAGGGAGCAAGTGAAGGTTATAGTGGGCGGAGCACCCGTTTCGGAGGAGTTTGCCCAAAGCATCGGCGCCGATGGCTATGGTGCAGACGGCTTTCAAGCCGTAGCTATAGTGGAAGCTCTCGCTTCTGACACTGAGAGCTAAAATAGCGATAATCTGATTGCAGTTGCCAAGTTTGCTGGGCAAGCGAGCCTGATAAATCAGGCAACTACAAAAACTAGGAGGAATCTAGTGCCAAGAGAAGGAATACTTGTTGATAGACCATACGAAAGGTTGACTAGGGAACAGGTGGAGCTAATTCACCAGGTTTCCATGCAGATACTGACTGACCCCGGGCTAATAAGCTTCAACAGGGAAGCGGTGGATATACTCCATGGTCATGGCGCGGCAGTTGAGTCCATCGCTGGTGACCATCAGAGCTGGCAGGTGAAGATTCCAGAGCAATTGGTATTAAAGGCGCTGGATAATGCTCCCAGGACCGTGAAACTGGGGGCTCGGAACCCGGATAATACCCTCATCATGCACGGTGATGAGCCCAGGGTATATTTTATTACGGGGTCGGAGACCAATATCTGGCTGGATGTGCATTTTCCTACCTATGTGAATAAGGCTGACCCTACCAGGGAGATCAGGATACCCGAGTTTAAGCCCAGGCGAGGTACAGTTGATGACCTGTGCCAGTCAGCCCATATTTGTGAGCATCTTGAGATGGTTGATGGCTACATTCGCACCGTTAATATCCAGGACCGCGACATAACCGGGGATAATAAAGACGTCAATAAATTCTTTGCCTCGCTTAACAACAATACCAAGCACTTTATGAGCGGGTTGACCAGTTTGAAGCAGCTTGACAACGTGGTGAGGATGGCAGAACTCATCGTTGGAGGTAAAAAGGCACTCGAAGAGAACCCCATCATCTCGTTTATCACCTGCCTGGTGAAGAGCCCACTCCAGTTCGTCGATGACACCACAGCCACTTTCATTGAAGTGTGCCGCCGAGGATTGCCGGTTGCCGTGTCATCATCACCACAAGCAGGCACCACCGCACCTATAAAGGAAGCTGGTATCATGGCTCAGATAAATGCGGAGGTGTTGGCAGGCATAACTCTGGGGCAACTGGTAAAACCGGGGACTCCAGTGCTCTACGGCAGCGTGCCGGTCAGAGCCAGGATGGACACCCTAGGTGATTCCTATGGCTCTGTCGAGACCAGTCAGTACAATATCGACTGCGTCCAGATGGCACGTTTCTACGGGATACCCAACTACTCTACCTCCGGCGTCTGTGACTCGAAGATACCTGGACAGCAATCATCAATAGAGAGGCTGTTCTCGGATATAGTGGTGGCCATGTCAGGACCTCAATACCTGCACTGCGCCTTTGGTCTTCTGGACTGTAATTCTGTCTTCTGTCTCCTCCAGGCGGTCTTGGATGATGCCCACTTCAAGATGATAAAATTTTTCTTACGACAACCACGGATTGACCAACCGGAGATGGAAGCAGCGCTGAAACAGATGCGCGCGGTAGTGACTACGCCGCAAAAGCTATACATAAGCTATATTCGCCCTGTGTTGCGCAGTGGAGAAATATCCGGGATATATCCCTTTGAGGGAAGTGGTGAAACGGACGATGTTTTTGAGATTGCCTATGAGCAAATGAAGGACTTGTTGGCAAGACCGGTGGAACACATTGACCGAAAGATAACTGCCAGAATATTCGAGGAAATTCCTGGCCTACTACCACGACTTAACGTTTATGAAAGGGGAAGTTAGCATGAGCAAGGACATAATTGCCATAATTAGAGAGAATGTAATACAGGGAAGAAAGACGCAGGATGATATAGGGATAGATGACAGTCTTGCCGGGACACCCGGCGTGGTGGAACTCACGCAACAAGCTCTTGAGAGGAATATCTCCCCGCAGGGGATAATAACCGAGGGCTTGACTGCTGGAATGCAGGTGGTCGGTGAAAAGTTCTCTACCAAAGAGTACTTTATTCCAGACATGCTTGCCTCGGCTGAGGCAGTGGGAGCAGCGATGGATATCCTGAAGCCAGTGCTGGAGTCAGCAAACGTAGAGACCAAAGGAAAATTCGCCATCGCCACGGTAAAGGGGGATATCCATGATATTGGAAAGAACATCGTTGCTATCTTACTGAAAGGCGCTGGTTACGAGGTGCATGACCTGGGAACAGATGTGCCCACGGAGCAAGTGGTCGAGTTCGTGAGGGAAGAAAAACCAGGATACCTGGGACTATCAGCCTTGCTTACCACCACCATGATTGAAATGGGCGTGGTGATCAAGGCTCTTGAGGAAAACAAACTCCGGAGCAGTGTAAAAGTGCTCGTCGGTGGCGCCGCAGTCTCCGAGGAGTTTGCCCAGGAGATAGGTGCCGATGCCTATTGTATTGATGCCTTCGCTGCAATAAAAGTGCTCGAGGGCTACTAACAGACAGGTTAAGGCGTAGACACAGGCAGCAGAAATACTTGCGACAAAGGAGTGTTGTATGGCAAGCGTAGCCGGAATTTTTTCACTAGATGGAAAACTGCTCGAGGGATGCGGGCAACAGGTTGGCAAGATGCTGGAGCGAATGCAATACCGCGGTCCAGACAATGCGATCGTGCGGACCCTGCCTGACCGCCGCGGGGCTCTGGGCGCCAATGAAGTCAATCTGACGCCAGAGAGGACTTCTTGCACCTCGCTGTCAAGATATCCATTCATCCTTTTTGACGGAGAGTTGTTTAACGAAAGAGTGCCTGGCCAGCATGATGTTGAATTGTTCAAGGAGTTCTACGAGAAGCACGGCAAGGACTGCTTTTCCCTACTTGAAGGAAGCTACACTTGTGCCATCGTTGATGCAGGTGAGGTGATTTTGGCACGAGACCCGGTGGGTGCCAGACCTCTCTTCTACGGGTCGGAGCATGGCCTGTTGTGCTTCAGTACCGAAATGAAGGGACTGATAGACCACATTCGCTTTGACGTCAATGAGTTGCCCCCGGGCCGTATCTACAGCACCAACGAAGGGCTGAAGCCTTTTGAACCTTTTGTTCCTGAAGTGCCTGAGCCGGGAACCATAAGTGAAGCCGCTACGACCCTCCGTCAACTACTCATAGAGGCAGTGCAGAAAAGAATGCCCGGCGTACGGGGCGTCTCATTGAGCGGTGGGCTGGACAGCTCTATTGCGGCCGTCATCGCCAAGGAGTACAACCCTGACCTGCACCTGTTCACTGCTACGATTGACAGCGCGCCTGGTCCCGACTTGGAAAATGCGGTGCTAATGGCCGAATTCCTCGGTCTAAAGCACAATCTTCACATCTACCGGATAGCCGACTGCGATATTTCCAATTTGATTCGCCGGGCAGTCTGGCACCTTGAGAGTTTTGACGAGGACTGCATATCGGGCATTATATCCAACTACTGCGTTGCGCGCATGGCAAAGGAATACACCGATGCTGTCCTGGTTGGTGAAGGGGCAGATGAGCTGTTTGGGGGATACCGTATGGTTCTAAAAAACCCCAAAGTGACTAGCGACGCACACCGGGAGCAGCTTGCCCAGAAATTGCTGGACATAGCCTACAATACTGCTCTGAGGCGCCTCGACCGGGGCTGGATGGCGAACGCTGTGGTGTATCAGATACCATTCCTGGACGCCAAGATTGTCGCTTTCGCTCAGAAGATACCGATGGCGTGGAAGATTTACGGAGAGCAACAGATAGAGAAATTCATCTTGCGTGAAGCATTCCGTGACATGCTTCCTGAGAAAATTGCCAATCGTGAGAAGCTCAGATTTGCCATGGGGGTCGGCACCGATGACGTCATGGACATGCTGGTGTCCAAGGTAATCGACCCCGAAGAAATAAAGAGCCGCCCCAGGTCAGCATACGGCATGCCATTCGCCACGTTCAAAGAACTACTCTATTACGACGAGTTCTTGAAGCTGTTTCCGCCCGCATATGAGAAACAGACGGTGCGGTGGGACCCCTTTAAGTAGAAGGCGGAGCCATAGCCATCATAGTGACGGTATCTCCAACCGCCCTGTCAAAGAGTTCTGCAGACTAATATGAAGTGGACTATTCTGGGCTCCGGGGGTTGCATGGCAATCCCCAAGCCCCTTTGCCAATGTAGAATCTGCCAGGAAGCCAGGAAGAAGGGTGTTCCTTACACGAGAACAGGACCTTCTGCGTTCCTTCACGATATCAACCTCCTGATTGACACACCTGCAGAGATCGCAAATCAATTGAATCGTTGTCATATCCGTCGTATCGATTATCTGATATTAACTCAACTGGACCCGGACCATGTGGAAGGATTGCGTGTGGTGGAGCAGATTACGCTGGATTTTCGTACTTGGCGTGCCTATCCAGAAAAACAAATCTATTTGCTACTTCCTGAACAACTGGGCGAACGAATAAAGGCGGTCCAGTCTCAGTACGGTCCTCTGGTCGATTTCTATCAGCAGAGCGGTTTTGTCCGGCTCATGCTTTTTCAGGAGGAAGTCCAGATCAATAACGTTAGGATAACTGCCATCCCGGTGGACCAAGGTTCCCAGTTAGCCTTCGTTTACGTCTTTGAAAAGTCAGGGTGCAGGGTCGTCTATGCTCCCTGCGATTTCAAGCCTTTCCCGGAGTATCGAACTGAAGTTCAAAAGCCCGACCTCCTTGTCATTCAGCCGGGGATATTCGACAGCGGGCTGAAACATCACTTCAAATACCCGGCAGATCACATCTCGAGGACTGCCCTGTATACCTTCGAACAAACGCTCGAACTGGCGGCACGCATCCAGGCAAAAAAGGTCCTGTTCGTTCATCTTGAGGAATACTGGAATCGCAGCTACGATGACTATTGTGCCCTGGAGTCGGACGATATCAAATTTGCCTACGATGGCATACAGGTGAACGTATAACGAGACATATTTGGTTCCTGAGCGCTCCTTTCCCACACTGAGCAAGTCCTGTATCGTGTGACCGTTTCAGGTTGACTATTACTCTAACTTTTGGTTTAATAGCAGCCAATTACTCCGAGAATTGGGAGAATTGATGCGTGTTAGAGACCAAGCCCTGGTAAGGTGCGGGCAGTACCAAAGCTTATGTGAATTCTGTTAATAGGAGGTAAAGATGATTCTTAGGAGTGAAGAGGTATTCAAGTTTGTTAAGGCTCAGAGTATTGAAATGGTGGATTTCAAGGTTGTTGACTTATTCGGTCGCTGGCACCACATAACTATCCCCGCGAGCCAGTTGAATAAATCGACGTTCACCGATGGCATCGGGATAGATGCCTCTAGCTATCCTGGTTATAAGAAGGTTGCAGCTGGAGACATGAAAATAATACCAGACAATACCACTGTCGTCATTGATCCCTTTCACGACCTTAAAACGCTCAGCATAGTATGTGACATCTTCGAGCCTGATAAGACACCGTATCCAAGATATCCACGTAATGTTGCCAAGAAAGCAGAGCAATATATGGCTTCAACCCAGAAAAAGGTCGCTCTGTTTAGCCCGGAGCTTGAATTCTATGTCTTTGATGAGATCAGATATACCTCAGGCATAAACGAGGCATCTTATTATCTAGATTCGACTGAAGCCTTTTGGAACACGGGAAGACAAGAGAACCCAAATTTGGGATATAAGTTCCCCTCACAGGCAGGATATCACGGCATCCCACCCGCAGACAGCACGTTCAACCTAAGGTCGAAGTTGGTCAAGCTGATTGAAGAGTCTGGCATACCAGTGAAATACCACCATCATGAGGTAGGCGCAGCCCAGGTGGAGATAGAGGTGCCACACAATACCCTGTTGGCGTCAGCAGATGCAGTGATGCTGATGAAATACCTGATCAAGAATATTGCCTACCAGAGTGGTAAAGTTGCTACCTTTATGCCCAAGCCGCTTTACCAGCAAGCTGGAAGCGGTATGCATGTCCACCAGTATCTATCTGACGGCAAGACTTCACTCTTCTATGATAAAGACGGCTATGCTGGCCTGAGCCAACTGGCCTTAAATTACATTGGCGGCTTGTTGAAACATGGCCCAGCACTCCTAGCATTTACTAATCCCAGCACCAACTCCTATAAAAGGCTTATCCCTGGCTATGAAGCCCCAGTGAATCTTTTCTATGCTGCGGCAAACAGGACTGCTGCAGTGCGTATCCCTATGTATGACGTTAATAAACAAAGGGCAAGAATAGAATTCCGCCCACCTGATGCAACCTGTAATCCTTATTTAGCTCTGTCAGCTATGCTGATGGCGGGCCTTGACGGCATTGAGAATAAGATAGACCCAGCTGCCGAAGGATTTGGCCCCTTTGATATAGATATTGCTGAGATGCCGGAGCACCAGCGAGCTGATATTAAGACTCTACCCAACTCTTTGGAGGACGCCTTAGATGCTCTGAGAGACGACCATGATTTCTTGTTAAAAGGCAAAGTGTTTACTGAAGATTTGATAGACGCTTGGATTGAATATAAGCTGAACAAGGAAGTAAATCCACTACGGGCTAGACCGCATCCCTACGAGTTTGAGCTATATAGCGACATATAGTAAGCACAAAGAAAAATAGAGGTGCGCCCAAAAGGAGACGGAGTGACATCGATTGGCGTTGATATTGTGGAGATAGAGCGCGTTGAATCGGCAATCAAACGGTGGGCGGAATGCTTTTTAAGCCGGATTT
>JAUVXS010000075.1 GCA_030603485.1 Dehalococcoidia bacterium | reverse complement strand
AATTTACCATGATTAAGATGCATCCTGCACTCGGCTATGACATATTAAAGACCATGGATTTGCCATGGCCTGTTGCCCATATCATCCATCAGCATCACGAAAGGATGGATGGTTCGGGATACCCGTCAGGTCTGTTGGCCCAGGACATCATCCTAGAAGCAAGGATCTTGGCTGTGGCTGATGTTGTTGAGGCCATATCCTCCCACCGACCGTATCGGCCAGCTAGAGGGATAGATGTCGCATTAGACGAGATTTGGAATAACAGAGATATCCTTTTTGATGCCACAATCGTAGGTGCTTGCTTGAAGCTTTTCAGAGAACAAGGATTTGAATTTGAGTAGGGGTCAGCAAGGGTTACTATCTTTAAGGGTGTCCGAATATTTGGGCCTTGCATTCCTCATAAGAATCCTTAATTCCACCTAAACTGTAGATGCACTTTCTGTAGCAACATTGATAACGCTACGTGTGTAACAAATGCTCGTTAAGTGTGATTTATAAAATAAAAGGACTGGATGCCCTGACATCGGGAAAATCCAGCCCTTCTGAGTTCTGTTAGTTTATGTCGTTGTAAGCCTAACTCTTACCAATTCTGAACATTTTGGTTCTGCCCATAGGGCACACGCTTTGAGTTGTCGGAGTTCAAAGCGTCTCGACATATGATGAGGATTCCACTACTCGTCTTTGAAGCTAAATGTAATGGAGTGGGGAGGTCGCAGGTGAATCTCCCCACTCCTGGATGCTAGTTCTTGGATACTTCAGCAAAGGACGCAGGAAAGTACTTCCCAGCATCTACGGTCCTTATACCTGTTATAAGGTCGGAGCTAGCTGCCTTCTTGGGAATAAAACCGTACGCCCCAGCCTTCTTCGCAACAACCATGTTCTCTTCCTCATCATACTGGGTCAGAATCAAAACCTTTGTCTGAGGGCATTCCTTACTTATTTCCTTTGTTGCCTCTAGCCCGCTCATTACCGGCATGACTATGTCCATCAAGGCCACGTTCGGCACAAGGCGCAGAACTTTCTCCAGTGCGTCTTTTCCGTCGGCAGCCTCGCCTACCAGCTCGACATCTTTTTGGAGTGCAAGCACGGCACAGATTCCGTTTCTTACCATGGTGTGGTCATCAACAACCAGTACTTTTATCTTCCTGGTTGCCCGTTCCAGCAGACTCTGGATCCGCGGCACCAACTCAACTGGCTCAATTGGTTTGCTGACATAGTCTTCGGACTCTAGCTGCATTCCCTCAAACTTTCTCCATCCCCTGACAGACCGCTCTTGGTACCGGGCATCGATTACCATAAGCGGTATGTCCCTGTATCTGGGATGCTGCTTTAACCACTGGTGCATAGTGAAGGCCTGCCCAGCAGGAGCCAGGGTGCCCAGAACAATGATATCGGGCTCCGCTTTCATCATTTCTTGTGCTAGGGATCGGCTTGAGGTGGTCATTACCTGATAGCGCTTGGCTTCGAAAGTCCGTTGGCATGCTTCTACAAAATCGAGCTCCTCATCAATGATCAGAATTTTTTCTTTGTTTGCCATCTTACTCTCCTCTTCATTTCAGTTTTGGTCAGCCTGTTTGACCTATCGTTTCGTTTTAGCCTCCTTGTAACAGATTTCAGTTGGACTGCTCGACCTACAGCCTTTGTTAGTCCAAATTCAATACTAATGGCGCGCAACCTCGACCTCGGCTGCCTCCAAGATATCAGGCACAACACTCTCATTCCCTACTGCCATGATATGGATGCCATGGGACAAGTTTTCCTCCTTTATTGTCCTTATCAGTTTCGCAGCAATCTCAATCCCCTTCTGAAGTCCTTTGCCCTTCTCCACACTCGCCAGTTCATCGATTATTGCCTCAGGCACGATTATTCCGGGGACATTATCGTTCATATACTTGGCCATTCTAGCTGAGGCGAGAACTATGATACCCGCCAGAATCTTGATGTCGAACTGAGAAGCATATTGCATGAATCTCCTGAGACTTGCCAGGTCAAATATGCCCTGAGTCTGGAAAAACTGTGCTCCCGCAGCAACCTTCTTCTCAAACTTGATGAGTTGTGGCTCAATAAGGTCGGCTTCTGGATGAACTGAGGCACCAAGGCAGAATTTCGGCACACCTTTCAGGTCATTTCCACTTACGTCCTTTCCCGATTCGAGTGTCCTGATCATTTTCAGCAGTTGAACAGAATCCGAGTCAAAGACGGGTTTTGCCTCCTTGTGATCCCCTACATCGATGGAATCTCCAGTGAGGCAAAGCACATTGACGATGCTACGACTGTACGCCAGCAGAAGGTCGGCCTGAAGTGCCAAGCGGTTACGGTCACGGCAGGTCATCTGAAGTATAGGCTCACCGCCACATTCCTTGACTAGTAAACACCCTCCTAACGACGGGAAACGCATCACCGAGCTTTGATGGTCAGTCACGTTGATAGCGTCAACCTTGTCCTTAAGAATATCTATATGGTGAATCATCTCAGAAACGTCCACGCCCTTTGGAGGCCCGATCTCTGTTGTCACCAGGAACTCATCGGAATGCAGTTTTTCTTCAAATAGCGCGTTAGCCATCGTCCTCTCCTAAAGCAACAGGGGTTCTTACGAGCCTTTTTGGTCTGGGAATTGCCCTAAAGTTTCTCATGGGGTAATATCGACGCATTTTCTCCAACTGCCCTAATCGCTCCAGACGCTTGTAGATCAGAACCCAGGCACAGTCCATATCCTTGTTGGCTTCGCACTTTCCATTTTTGGTGCCAGCGCAGGGACCGTTGAGTATCCCCTTCGTGCAACGCGTAACGGGGCAGATACCAGCAGTGTCTTCCAGCCTACAATCACCGCAAGCAGCGCACCGCTCATCCCAGACTCCCTGCTCGCTAGATATACCCATGAAGGACGTATTAACACCTGGCAGAACAGGTGTATCAGGAAACCGTTCCGCTATGGCTTGCACACCAATACCACACCCGAGCGAGAGAATGACATCAACTTCACCAACTTTATCAACGAGCATCTCCAAGAACTCAGGCTCGCATTGCCTCTTCAGCGTGGATTCTAGGAAGTGGTGAGCCTCGTTGCCACCTTTTGACTGTGCCACTCGCAAGGCGTTATGGAGAAAGGATACCTCACGTTCACCACCGGCGTCACAGACCGTCATGCAAGTACCACAGCCGAGAATTAGCACCCTCTCGTACGGCGAAATCATTCGCCTGATTTCTGGCAAAGGCTTCTGCTCAGCGACTATCAACTTTCACCTCCTTCATTATCACTGAGGCTAGATAGAGCCCACCGATTTGTTCAACAAACCCATCCAGCCATTCTGCTGGATACGCATTGGTAGCGCTTGGGACATAGGTTTGTAATCGATTTGGCTCAAGGCCAATCTCTGACAGCACCTTTCTTGCCTTTTGCACTCGATTATGGACCCAAGCAACTGTGTTCTCTCTTGCACATTGCTCTCCACAGCCGGCGACAAAGACTCCCTCGGCACCTATCTCAAAGGCACGTAGCAAATGGTCGGCCTCCACCTTAGCGATGCAAAGAACAGGTACAATCCAGATCCCAGCTTTTGCTACCCTCCATAGATTCGCCAGCGTGCCCGTGCCGAAGAGTCCATACTGGCAGCAGAAGCCGATGATAAGGGGGCTGACCTTTGATTCTGATGCGGACTTAAGGACATGGTCCAGCTCTTCGGTCACGTGCCGTCGGTCATACGGTTTTCGCAACACAATTGCCTTTGCGGGACATTCAGCGATGCATACACCACAAGCTTGGCACTGATCAGCTGGTATCTGAATCGTGCCCATAGTGTCCAGGTACGGAACATGATACGGGCAAACCCTTAGACAGGTAAGGCATGTGGCACACTTATCCTGAAAGAGTATTTCCGCACCCATACCACACCGCAGACACCTTCTCGCTTCATTCACAGCGGCTTCCCAGTCGTAGACAAGCTCGATTGGCTCAAACTCTTTGATTCTTGCCTCAGCGGGAAGGAGTGGAGCTTCAATCCGGCCAATTTTCCTTATCATCTCCACAGTTTCTGGCAGGAGATCACCTACCAGTGTTTCCCGTCCTCCCTTATCAAGTGATGGATACCTGTGCTGTAGGTAATCGTCGATACGTGAGGCTGCCAGTCGCCCAGCAGCTAATGCCTCAACTACTGTGGCTGGCCCGGTCACAGCATCACCGCCAGCGAAGACGCCTCTCCTGTTGGTGCTGAGTGTTGCTGGGTCAACCTGGATAGTGCTACCCCTGCCTATGCGAACACGGAAATCTCCAGGGGTTTGGGGGGCCTGTCCAATGGCTGAAATTAAAGTATCGAATTCTTCATTGAACTCGCTTCCTTCTACCGGTACCGGCCGACGCCTTCCGCTAGCATCCGGCTCCCCAAGCTCCATCCTTATGCAAGTCATGTTCAATTTCCCATCTTGCCTTTTTATCCTGGTCGGCATTACCAGAAACTGAATATGCACTCCTTCTTCTAAGGCCTGCTCAACTTCCGCGGGGTCTGCCGGCATTTCCGCCTGGCTGCGACGGTACAGGATAGTCACCTTACGCGCGCCTAGGCGAAGTACAGTACGCGCCGCATCAAGGGCCACGTTGCCCCCGCCTACCACGGCAACGTTGTCCCCCAGAGATGGTTTCAGACCCAGATTGACCTCGCGAAGAAAAGTCGCCCCATCGATCACTCCAGGGCTGTCCTCGCCCTCTATTCCCATTCTGAGGCTCTGATGGGCGCCTATGGTCACAAACACGGCCTTATAACCCATATCAAATAGCAGGTCGAGTGAGACCACTCGCGTATTTGTCCTGATTTCGACGCCCATCCGGGTTAATCTTTGAATTTCTACATCGAGCACATCGCGCGGAAGGCGGTATCGAGGAATACCGACTCGAAGCATACCTCCCAGCTCTGAATGGGCCTCGAAGATAGTCACTGGATAGCCAAAATTCCTCAGATAGTAGGCACAGGCCATTCCTGCCGGGCCGGAGCCTACAATAGCAACCTTTTCAGAATGTGCAGTCCGGGCTTCAACCTGAATCATCCTGTCGCCACCAAATTCCAGTGCAAATCTCTTTAGCGCCCGGATAGCGATGGGTTTATCTACTTGGCTGCGCCTACATGATTCCTCGCATGGATGGGTACAAATATAGGCGCAAATAGACGGGAACGGGTTGCCACCCCTTATGACCTGCAGTGCTTCCATGATCCTGCCCTGGGCCACCAAGTCAACATACTCTCTAATGTCCATGTGCAAAGGACACGTAGCCTGGCAAGGGGGCACAAAGCTACGGTCACGAGAGGGCATCCCTATTCGGTGCACTACATATTTCTGTATGTTGCCAGACACAGAAGGATACATCATACCTCCCTGACAATAATACTATCTACATATATCGTAACCGATTCTCACCACAAAGCAATGGAAAGTTCCCCGGTAGGAGAAGGTTTTTCTCCTGGAATCTTTGCCAGGAATACCCTAAATTTAGGCTAGTAAATCCACTGGCAAGAATGGTCGCGAGGAATTCGAGTACGTGGAATTTCGTTTATGCCATCACAGGATTACTACGCGCTTGCGTATGGCATACTTGATGAGGTCGGCTGTGTTATGGAGATTCAGTTTCCTCAGGAGGTTAGTCTTGTACCATTCGACGGTCTTAGGGCTGACTAGCAGCACTTCGGCTATTTCTCGGGCGGTATGCCCTTCTGCTATCAGCTTAAGTGTTTCCCTCTCTCTATCCTTAAGCAGCTGGTAGGAGTCTTTTTCCCCTTCTGTGTCAGTCTTTAGCTGACATTCCTCTACAAGAATTGCCGCCGCTGAGGGGGATAGAAAGGAATCACCTCTGTAGACAGCCTGAATAGCTGAGGCGAGCTCTAGGGGTGAGGCCATTTTGGTGACAAACCCACGGGCCCCTGCCTCAATAACGGGGATAACGTATTCGCTGTCATCGTACTGGGTGACAGCTAATACCTTTGTTGCTGGGAATTCCCTGCGGATTCTACGTGTAGCCTCCAGTCCTCCCATGTTGGGCATTGCCAAATCCATAAGCACGACGTCCGGTGCAAGCTGTCTTACCTTTTCAATAGCCTCCCGTCCGTCAGCTGCCTCACCCACTATTTCTATGTCAGCAGTTAATGCCAGCAGGGAACGGATTCCTTGACGCACGAGGGTATGATCATCGGCTATTAGTACGTTTATCTTCTTCATATGACTCGCTCCCGGCCACCGGGACTTTCACTACAACCTTCGTGCCTCGACCCGGCCGAGACTCGATACGACAATTGCCACCAACCAGACCTACTCTTTCCTTCATAGTGAATACGCCCGCGCCCCGGCCACTGGGATCCACCCGCGTAAGTTTGCTGACATTAAAGCCTATCCCATCGTCCTCGATTCGCAATACACACTCGTTAGCATTGCACTCTAACTTGATTGAGGCATTTTTCGCCTCTGAGTGCTGTAAGATATTGCCTATAGCCCCCTGGGCGACACGGAATAGAGTTACTTCCACTTCGGGTGGAAAGCGCTGGTCAACACCCTTGAACTCTGCAGACACGTTGATACCCTTAGCTTGAAGCGTATCTTTGGCGTAGCGGTGGATCGCAGCTGGCATTCCAAGCTCATCTAACAGGGTAGGTCGGAGTTCCTTCATTAGTTTTATTATTTCATTGCCGGCGTGGACCGCGTATGAATGTGTGGCTTTGAGCGTCTCAAGAAACTCGTCATCTCCGATTCCCTTCATTTCCGCCATTCCCATAATAGCCTGTAGGTTTAAGGTCAAGCTAGTGATTGCCTGGCTGGTCTCGTCATGGATCTCTCGGGCAATCCTCTTTCGTTCCTGCTCTTGAGCAGTCAGAGCATGTTGGAGAAGAGTTTGATATCTCTCACTTGCTCTTGTCAATCGGTCGTATAGTCTTGCTTGCTCAATCGCAGTGCCCAGATAGTCGCCAATCGAACTGAGTAGGGAAACATAATCAGCGGCAAATCGTTTTGCTACATGGCTCGCGATATTCATCACGCCTATCACCCGGTCTTTTGTCTTCAAAGGAATGCTGGCAAATCCCCTAAGTCCCTCCCTGCTTACCAAGTCGGGGAAAACAGCACGTGGGTCTTTGGAAACATCTTCCAGTACTATGGACTCGCCCGATTGGGCTACGCTTCCCGCTATCCCTTCACCAATTGGTATCCGCATTTCTTCAGCATATTTGGGAGATAAGCCGCGTTGCACTCGGTAGTATAGTGTCTTGGTCTCTTCGTCTAAGAGCAGAATTCCTCCGATGTCGCTGTCAATAAGCTCCAGCACATTATCCAGGGTTATTCTCAGGATGGTATCCAAATCTCGCAGGCCGCTGATGGCACTTGAAATGTGGCTCAAAGCTAAAAGCTGGTGATGCCGCCTAAGTAACTGGCTCTCCAGTTCCCTTTCCGCAGTAACGTCTCTTTTCAGTTCGACTATTGCCGTGACGTTCCCATCGCTATCCCTAAGAGGGAAGGCGGTGATCTTTAGATAGGTATCAGTTCCAGCCGTACGTATGGGATGAATAACTGTGGTCGTAGCGCCACTTTCAAGGACTTTGCTAAGTGGACAGTCCCACAGGGGTGGACCGCATGGTCTGTCCCTTTTTTGAAGCACCTGATAGCAAAGCTTTCCAATAGATGACTTCGGTGCAAATGTTTTTAGCGCTGCTGAATTGGCGAACCTGACCCGGTGTTCGCTATCCACCACCACTATGTCATCTTCCACTCCATCGAGTATGTCCTGAAGTGGTATGTCTAAGCCTACTCTCGTAACAACCTGTTGAGTTGGCTTCTGCCTACTCGCCATCTCTGCCTCCCAGTAGTTATACAATAGAGCAGCAATCAGAGCTTGTCAAGCGTCAGGCTGGGGCTGGGCTGAGGCTAGTTATTTGCTCCCGGCGGGAATGGCGAGACATAGTGAGCAGTCCTTTGGCGTGAAGACGTTTTTGGACGCTGGCAGAAGGGCAGGTACTTGCCACGCGGGTCACTCAGGGACAAGCCTCTAGTAATCACGAGAGGCGAACAACTGAGTAGAAATGTGCCGAATACGCAGTTTATTATTTCGAAAGAAAGCGAAGCAGAGTTCCAGAGTACACCTGAGGGTGAAACTGCACAATTACTTGTTTTGTTCAATCGGGCACAATAGCCTTTTTTGATTAGTGAGTCACAGTCCATCGTTTTGGTGCCTGGAGAGCATATCACCAGAGACTAGGCTCATCCTACGTCGTTTACCGCTCTGTCGCTTTATCACGCCATCGCTCCATCACTCTACCACACTGTCACTCTATCGCTCCACCGCTCCGTCGCTCCGTTGCTCCGTTGCCAGGGAGGTGCCTTGCTCCGTGCCGTACTGCTGCAGGGAGCGAAGCGTGCAGAGCCGAGAGCGGTACATGCAGAGCAGAGACTACCGAGTAGAGAGTGGAGAGTAAAGGGCATGGAAGAGGCAGCATAACAGACATACGATGTAGGCTCATCCTACGTCGTTTACTGCTCTGTCGCTCTATCACACCATCGCTCCGTCGCTCTACCACACTGTCACTCTATTGCTCTATCGCTCCACCGCTCCGTCGCTCCGTTGCCATGGAGGTGCCTTGCTCCGTGCCGCACTGCTGCAGGGAGCGGAGCGTGCAGAGCGGAGAGCGGAGCCTCCGGAGCACAGACTACCGAGAAGAGAGGGGACACACAAGAGCAT
>JAUVXS010000026.1 GCA_030603485.1 Dehalococcoidia bacterium | reverse complement strand
CGCTGGCCAAGATATTCACGGAAAGAGACTGGTATGAGCGTAAGGACGATGGGGTAATAGTCTTACAGGAGCGGAAGGTAAACAAGAACTGGAGCTAGATGGAAAATCGATGGATAATGCTAAAAGGAAGTGAGCGGATCGAGACTGAACTATCCCACCGACTATATGCGGGATCAGAGATAGCCGCTCTCCTGCACGATTGTGGTTTCAACCGGGTTGACGTATACGGAGACCTGGAAGGTAACCCGTATGACCACACCGCTCGGCAGCTAGTTGTTGTGGGCTACAAGTAGTTCTTGTCGATAACCGAAAGTCACAATCCGATGAAAGGCATAATGCTTTGCACGAAAAGACGGGAAGCGACTTCAAAGTGCACACCTGATTATCCCATGAATACACTGGATTCATCCCCGGCCAATATACAACCCAGAGAAACATTGCCAAATTGTGGCATTGACGCCTGTTTTTTCACTGACCTATAATACCATCATTCTCCAGATGATAAATATGTGAAAGAAGCAAGAAAGGAGCCCAATGAGTAGAAAAGGAAATAGTGAATGGCCTTTACCCTTTACCAAACCGGAAGAGGCCGGCATGTCCTCGGAGCGATTAGCACGCATCCGTCCAGCCTTGCAGAAGTTCATTGAGCAGCAAAAGGTGCCTAACCTGGTAACACTAGTAGCGCGTCACGGGAAGGTTGTGCACTTCGATGTCCAGGGATACATGGACTTTGACAGCAAGAAGCCAGTATCAAAGGATACCATCTTCCGATTGTATTCCAACACTAAGCCGATTACCGGGGTCGCCACGATGATGCTCTATGAAGAGGGGCTGCTCAATCTGGACGACCGCGTCTCCAAATACATCCCCGCCTTCAATAATCCGAGGGTACGCGTGTCCGACACCACCGAAGGAGCCGTAGTTAGTCCTCTCTCTATGATTCCTACTGTACCTGCCCGACGGGGGATAACGATTCGCGACTGTCTCCGAAATACCACGGGGCTGGCTACGCCACATCGTACTCCTATGTCACTTATGAGAGAATTCCCGGACGTGATGATGAAATTGGACTGGTACCCTGGCAGCCCACCAAGCAAAGCAAGCTTTCGTGAGAAGGTCGAAGCACTGGCAAAATTACCGTTGAGCTCCCAGCCAGGCACCGAGTTTGAATATCATGTTGGCTATCCTGTCATCGGTGTCATTATCGAGACAATTGTTGGGAAAACACTCGAAGAGTATTATCAGGAGCGCATCTTTAAGCCATTAGGCATGAAAGACACCTCCTTCTACCTTCCTGAGAGGAAGCTCAGTCGTTTTCCTTCCTTGTACCAGCCAAAGCGTGAAAGCCAGGAATGGAGACTTGCCATCGTTGAACGACCAGAGAGCAGCGAAAAGGTGACAGGCCCGAAGATACAGTTCGGTGCGGGCGGGGATATGGGTGGTGTCCTGTCAACCGTTGCCGATTATGCTCGCTTCGCCCAGATGTTGCTTAATGGCGGTGAACTTGACGGTGTTCGCATCCTGGGTTGTAAAACTGTTGAACTGATGACTTCAAGTCATACCGGCAATATCTTCATTCCAATGGTTGGTCACGGATTTGGTTTTGGGATGGGGGTGGGTGTGTCCACAGGCGGCCGTTGGGCACCGAGAATACGTTCTATCGGTGCCTATGGTTGGGGTGGCGCTGCTGGAACAATTTATTTCGCTGACCCTAAAGAAGATCTCCTGGCAATATGCTTCACTCAGGTGCTTTACCACCTAATGATGCCTGATAATACTTATCGGGAAGACTTTGATAGACTGGTCTATCAGGCTCTACTGTAAGGCTCACAGTCGTGTTGCAGATTCTTGGCTATTGAAGGGAACTCATCCGTTGCCGGGGCCAGCCTTGCCTTTGCCCCCTATACTTGCTCTTCTGCGTTTGGCATAATTTTTACGTACCCACAAACCACTGAAGAAGCTCCGGTTAAGTAGATGCCGATTATCCGCTATATCCAGCAGGTCTTTGGATATCCCGCTCTCGAAGTAGGCTACCTCAACATGCTTGCCCATGTTCTTTATAGCCTGAAGGGCATAGGCGAAATCAGAATCACCGCTGACAAGTACTGCTGTATCGTAGAAGTCATTCCAGGCGAAATATAGCAGGTCTGTAGCCAGCATGACATCCACGCCCTTCTCAACAGGTATGCCCTGCGCTATTTTGAGACTCCCCAGTCGAACCTCCATATATGGCGTCTTACGCAGGATATCAAGAAATTCCTGTTGTTCTCGATAAGCATCAGGCCTCTGAGTCGGGTCCTGCAGGACGTTATAGTAATATGTTCGGAACAAGCGCCTGGATCCACATAGCTTGCTCACAAACTCGGCGAAGTTGAGGTTGAATCGTCCCAGGTTGGCTCGCAGAGCGTGATACAGATTGCTCCCATCTATGAATATTGCGACTCTATCTTCCATAGTCTTCTCCTTTTAGGGTCCGCCGGCGACTTGCGACGGTGCTCCCAATTATCTCAGACCTAACGCAATTATACAACCCGGTATCCTCGTTCATATGATTAATGACAACGACACGGGACAGCCTCAGGGCAGAGTCTTAACACAACCAGGTCAGCCTGTTAGAGTGCAGGTTAGTGGGTTGTGCTATACTCAGTCAAGGCACCTGTGATGTCATGGAACCGGGATACGTTGCGCTATACCACTCAGGTGAATTGGAACGCCGTGCGCAATTCCTTGAGGCTCGATTAGCCTCCTGCGATATTTGTCCCAGGGAATGTCTGGTCAATCGATTAGAAAACGAACCGGGTTATTGCCATTCAGGTCGTCTCGCCATAGTCTCGGCGGTCTGCGCTCATCAAGGTGAGGAACCGGCTATTTCAGGAGCAAGGGGGTCAGGGGCAGTCTTCTTTGGTAATTGTAATATGAGATGCGTTTATTGCCAGAACTACCAGATAAGCCAGAACTGGAAAAAGCAAAAATCGAAGGTAATGGACTGCCACACCCTGGCTAGAAGGATGCTTTGCCTTCAGAATGAACTGGGCTGCCATAATATCAATTTCGTTTCGCCATCCCATTTTGTTCCCCAACTCGTTCGGGCAGTTCTGGAAGCAGTACCCATGGGGCTTCAAGTGCCACTGGTCTACAACACCAACGGCTATGACTCTATTGCTTCTCTAAAAGAGCTTAACGGCATAATAAGCATTTACCTGCCTGATTTAAGATACGCCTCCGACAATTGGGCTAAGAAGTTCTCGGGTGCCTCAGATTATGTAGCGCGGGTTCGCCAGGCTATTAGAGAGATGTATCAACAGGTTGGAGACCTGGTGGTAGATGAAGATGGCCTGGCACAGAAAGGACTGATAGTGCGCCATCTTATTTTGCCCAACGGTCTGGCAGGCAGTGAAGAATCATTAACCTGGCTTGTTCGGGAGCTCTCTCCCACGGTGACCCTTAGCATGATGTCTCAGTACATGCCAATGCATCGGGCATTACGAATAGCAATGCTTTCCCGGACGATTTCAGTCCATGAGTATGAAACGGTTCTGCAGCTATTAGCTGACCTGGGAGTAGAAAACGGCTGGGTGCAGGAAATGGGAGCGGCAGAAGACTATCTCCCTGATTTTGAACGAGAAGGCCATCCTTTTCTTCCCCGCCCTGAAAGAACGGAGGAGCATATACCTTTTCAAGATGCCGGGGCCAATATTAATTCACCGTATAATCTTGTATAAAATTTCTTATTCATCCTACTGTAACTTCGGCTCACCCTTTCACCTTCCTCCCTATGCTGAATGCCTGGCCTATGGGCTTGCCGAATGTCCAATATTGGTTTGTCGGAAGCATAACCCAGAGAAATGGCTGAATTTTGGCTACATCGGGCTCGCCATTAGTCAAACATGAGTCCGTAGCGTGAATTTCTTCAATTTGCCCTACGACCATCTCATGGCTCCCCAGATTCAGGATGTGCAGGGCGCGGCATTCAATATTTACAGGACACTCACTAATTAGCGGCGTATTCGCAAGCTTGCCATAAAAGATGCTGAATTTGCAGTCCGCGACTTTGTCAGTCTCTCGCCCCGAGACAATCCCGCAGTAATCTGTTTCTTCCACCAGCTCAATAGAGGGAATGTTTACGGAGAATGTGCCATTTTGTTTAACTCCTTTCAAAGTATGGCGATGGTGCTGGAAAGCGACAGAGAGCATGGGTGGACTGCTGTTTACAATCCCACACCAGGCGTATGTGGAAAAGTTTGGTTTTCCATCAACGTTGGCCCCGACAAGAAAAGCTGGAAGTGGGTAAAGAAGTGTACGTGCTCCGATTGCTACCTTGGGCATTTACGATAACCTCCTGTTTCTAGTATTTGAATACTCACACTGGCTTCCCTTCTCCTAAAAAGACCGGGCACATATCGCTGTGTGGTATCCCCTGGCATTATAACCTGCATGACCCTACTCCGAAAACAGGGAACGCCTGGCCTCGGCAATTCTACAGGTGATATAACCACAAAGGATAGGTCATTCAGGTTGCACGACGTGGCTTCTTATTGAGTCCAAACAGGTTATCAACGCCTATGCCTGAGTAAGTCTTGGTCAGGCGCGTAGATTTATAGGTATAACATTGCTATAATTCGGGCAGAGCCAATCAGAGAATGCCTGCCAGCGTACGTATACGGTGTAAGTAGTCCATAATGCAGAAGAAGGGAGTTATCCATATTGATTAAGTCTTCCAAGCCCAAGATTGTCACCGCGGAAGAAGCCGTTCAAGCCATAAAATCACATGATGATGTGGTTTTGGCACACTTCTGCGGAGAGCCACGCTTCCTGCCGACGGCGCTGATGAATAGAGGCTGTGAATTAGAGGGAGTAAGGTTATTTCACTTTACCCCTTTCGGCTCGTTTCCAGACAGGTATTTAGAGCCAGGAATGGAAAAACACATAAGGTGTGCTACCGCATTTAGTGGCCGAAGCAAGGCCGTAAGGCAGGTACTCACCGAGGGCCGCGCTGATTTCTATCCGGTAACCTTTGGCAATACACCGCGGTTACTCCGGGAAGGAGACTTCAAAAGTGATGTCTTCATGTTAACCGTCTCGCCACCTGACCGTAACGGTTACTGCAGTTTAGGGGTATCGGTTGACTATGCCTGGGGCGCACTCGACCGACCACCCAGGGTAGTTATTGCTGAGGTCAATCCAACTATGCCGAGAACTCATGGAAGGTCTTTTATTCATGTTTCACAAATCGACTATATTGTCGAGGTTACTCAGCCTATATATGAGATTCCGCAGTCCCGTATTACCGATGTGGAGGCTAAGATTGGCCAGTATGTGGCCGAGCTTGTGGAGGATTGCGCCACGGTACAGATAGGGTACGGCGGGGTAAGTGAGGTAGTGGTGCATTTCCTGAAGGGCAAGAAGGACTTGGGCATACATACCGAAATGGTGCCGGATGGCTTGAGAGAACTCATGGCAGTTGGAGCAGTAACTAATGCTAAGAAAAGCATCCACAAAGGGAAGATAGTCTGCGCGTTCCACGGTGGTACAAAGAAGCTCTATGAGTGGCTAGATGATAATCCCTTGATAGAAATGCAGCCTGTTGATTATACCAATAACCCAGAAATTATTGCCCTGAATAATAAGGTAGTGGCAATAAATGCCGCCCTGCAGGTGGACCTCTTTGGTAACATTTATTCGGATGTGTTCGGTTTAAGGGACCAGTATACCGGTTCCGGAGGGCAACTGGACTTCGCCTTGGGATGTGCCATAGCTCCCGATGCTAAATTTGTCACTGTGCTGCCCTCGACAACGAGTGATGAGAAGTTCTGCAGGATAGTTGCACACCCAACCCTGGAAATGAATAATCCGCTTGCCTCCCAGATACCCACTGTTCCACGTTACTATGCTGATTATGTGGTTACTGAATACGGAGTGGCCCACCTGAAAGGAAAACCTAATACCGAAAGAGCTAAGGCTTTGATACAAATAGCCCATCCGGATTTTCAAGGTATACTCCAGCAACAGGCAAAAGAACTAGGCTTACTGTAGATTGTTTGGTAACAGAACCAGCTAAGCCGGTAAAATGACTTTAAGAGGTAACATTGTGGCTTCTCGTGCTGTAAAGACACATTCATGTCCGATGTGTGGAGACCTTGTCTCCTTTAGGCGGGTACTCTCTTGTTAGAAACGACCATTAATTTGTTGCAGTAATAGGAGAAAAAAGTTCTTTGTGCCGTTCCTGCCCTAGCCATAAGAAGACAACTTGCAGGAGTGACATCTGATGGAGCAGTCAGTATCTTCTCTCTCACCAGCGACTTAAACTCCTCTTCTGATACACGCGACCTGCTAGACCTAACTTCCTATCTGTAATTTTACCATATAGGGATTGCACGTTCTGGCGTTCTGGGTGGCGTGTGAACCAGGGCATCACTTCGAGCCTTAAGGCATCTTAACAATAAGACATGGTCTATCGCTTTATGCTTCGCCGGGCAGAGGAGATGTCCCTCAACCGTTGCGCCTGGGTGAGCAATTTCTTCCTCAGCCTGATATTCTCAGGAGTTACCTCAACCAGTTCATCCCTATTGATAAAATCAATAGCCTGCTCTAAACTCAGCTGCACAGGAGGAGTCAGCTTTATGCCGATGTCGGACGTAGACGAGCGTACATTGGTCTTCTTCTTTTCTTTGCACACGTTGATGGCTATGTCCTGTGGCCGTGAATTCATTCCCACTATCATACCTTCATAGACTAGTGTACCAGGTTCAATGAAGGTGAGCCCCCGCCCCTGGGCATTATTAAGGCCATAGAAGACAGCTATGCCCTGCTCCGATGCTACCAGAGCGCCGTCGCGAGTCGAGACTATGGCTTTCCGCCAAGCTTCATAGCCAAGAAAAATGGTATTCATGATGCCTTCACCACGGGTGGCAGTAAGAAACGCACTACGGAAACCAATGAGTCCTTTTGTAGGTATATGGAATTCCAGACGTATGTTATCATGGCCATCGTTGCGCATATCAGTAAGCTGAGCTTGGCGCTTGCTCAGCATCTCGGTTAAGACTCCAACGTATCCCTCTTTGGTATCAAGAGTAAGAGCCTCCACGGGTTCCACAAGGTTGCCGTCAACTACTTTGGTAATAGCTTCTGGCCTGGAGACCTCAAATTCGTAGCCCTCCCGGCGCATGGTCTCAATCAGAATAGCCAGATGCAGTTCTCCTCTCCCTTTTACCAGGAAGGTGTCTGTGCTATCTGTATCTTGTACCCTGAGGCTGAGATTAGTTTCCAGTTCCTTGTAGAGTCGTGCCCGTAACTGACGCGTGGTGCTAAAGTACCCCTCGCGGCCAGCGAACGGTGAGGTGTTTACTCCGAAGGTCATCTCCACCGTTGGTTCACCAACTTCTATGCGTGGTAGAGCTTCAGGCTGCTCCGGGCTGGCAATGGTATCTCCAATGCTGACTTTTTCGAGGCCGGTCACAGCTACTATGTCACCCGCCTCGGCCTCTGCTACCTCCAGGCGTTTGAGACCGAGATATGTAAGTACTTCATTAATCTGATAATGACTTCGACTTCCATCAGCACTCAGACAGACTACGGGGTCGTGGGCAGCAACTTTGCCTCTCCAGATTCTACCAACAGCTATTTTGCCTTTGTGGCTGTCATAGTCCAAGTTAGAAACCAGCATTTGAAATGGCCCACTTTCAATTTGCGGTGGTGGTACTTCTTCTAAGATGCGTTCGAAAAGAGGAGTGATGTCTCTGCCTTCAGTACCTAGTTCGCTTACGGCTGTACCTTCCGTGGCACTGGCATATAATACCGGGAAGTCAAGCTGGTCAGCGCTGGTAGCTAATTTCAAAAATAGGTCCTCGGTGAGCTTAAGCACCTCTGCTATCCGCGAATTCTGTCTGTCTATTTTATTGATAACCACGATGGGCTTTAGACCCTTTTTCAAAGCTTGGCGAAGCACAAACTTAGTCTGCGGCATGGGACCTTCTGCAGAATCCACCACAAGCAGGCAACCATCGGCCATATTTATGACGCGCTCCACCTCACCGCTGAAATCAGCATGTCCGGGGGTATCGATGATATTAATCTTGACTCCCCGGTAGATCACGGCGGTATTTTTAGCCATAATGGTAATGCCTTTTTCACGCTCTAAGACGTTCTGGTCCATTATTAACTCGCCTACTCTTTGGTTATCCCGGAAGATCTTGCTTTGTTTAAGCATGGCATCCACCAGAGTAGTCTTACCATGGTCAATGTGGGCAATAAGAGCTATATTTCTTATGTCGCTGCGATAATTCATATATGTTAGCGAAATCTTGTCTCTATCCAGTCCTGCTTATAGGTCATACTCGTCACTGAGATTCTGTTGTCTTCAGTCTCCTACGACCGAGTCAGCGCTTTTTGTGTCATTAGTCAGGCCTGTATTAGTGTAGGGCCTCTGTTTGGAAGCGGTGAAGGTAAACGTAATTGCGAAGTCGCTACACTCTAGAGACATACACGGGCCGGGTATCCCCGGCCCGTGTATGTCCATGGTCAAACCGGCATTATCTACTCGGTCTGACTTTACTGTAGCAATCGCTACAATAGACTGGCCTGCCATTGATAGGCTCAAAAGGCACTTCGGTGTCTTTGCCGCACTCGGCGCATATGGCAGGAAACATTTGGCGTGGGAGCCCATAGCTATTACCACGACTTCCATTCCGCTCTGTCTTCCTTGCCTGGCGGCATGAGGGACAGCGCTTGGGATCATTGGTATAGCCCTTGGATTGAAAGAACTCTTGTTCCTCAGCGGTGAAGCTGAAGTCAGTCCCACAATCGGCACACTGGATCGATTTTTCCTGAAAACTCATTGGATGACCTCCTTTCTCAAAAATTTTAGCTGGGGTTTGGGTCATCCAATACTTGAAATGAATCTAACAGAATCCTAAGAAGCTTGTAATAACCTAAACTTAAACTATTAAATACATCATACACCAAAACAAAACATTTTGCAAATAAACAGCCTGTTAAGATTGTCAAGTCCCGCCGTGGCTCTATTCCAGGTCTACATCTGCCTCAGGTGTTATGGATAACAAAGTGAAAAATCCGATGAAAAGTTCAATGATGATAATGCTAAATGACACTACATCTATTGATTGTTAGAACACGGCCTTCGTTAACTCTCTGCCTAATGCCTTACATCTCTCTAGAACGTTTTTATCTGGGCTGCCCATAGAGCCGACCGGTTCACCAATTAGTGTGCCTATGCGACCAAAAATCCGTGGCATAATATCCTTCACGTTACCACCACCACCATGTGAGTAGAAAAGAACAAATGGCTTGTCTCTTAATCCCTTCAGTTTCTTGTGCACATCGTAGATATAGTGATCATCCATGAACATCTTAAGCCCACCAGCAATATAACTGTAATAATCCGGCGAGCCGAAAGCCACACAATCATACTGCGGAAACCTGGTGACATCAAATCTACCATCATTTGTATTGAATAAGTCTACCGCGCATCCGCCCTCTCGCAAACCATCAGCGATGGCCTGTGCCATTTCCGCCGTGTTACCAAATTCCTGTGAATGATACAATACCAGTGCTTTTGTCATTTCACCCCCTTTAGCCTGTTTTTCCGACTGATTATCAAGCGCGTGTCGGCCATACTAAATTGTACTTCCTCTGCCATTCTGTGATCAACAGATTCAGCTCAGGAAAGTAGAAACATATGGCATGATTACACCTTCTGGCTGAATGTTACGCCGCACCGTCTATTTGGAGAAAAATATCCTCCAAGATACGAGCAGCATCATAAACAAAGCTAGGGCACTTGTTTTGAAAGACCTCGCTCTCTCTCGCTAATTTAAGTTCATCAGAATTACTTAAGTCATAACCGATCAGCTCCCTACACTCGATAGAGCCATAAAGTGCTATAAACCTATCGACAAACTCCTTTACTAACGTGTGGGTTCTTTGTCGAGATTCCTCATCAGCTAAATTCACCTGACCATGTTTCAATCCAATCACCATTACTGCTCCGGTTACAGCTCCGCAGGTTCTGCCCAGGCGTCCTATTCCACCGCCAAAACCACACGCAATCTTTAAAGCCAATGCTTTTTCTAAACCAAGCTGTTCGCTATATGTTGATAATACCGCGGGAGCACATGAAAACCCCTTTTCAAACTGCTTTTTTGCTTCCTCTGCTCTACTCAATTCTTTCTCCTCCAATCGTATGAATGTGATAGACCTTTATCTCCATCATATCTTTAAAGGCTTCATGGTGTAAAGTCCGTTTTGAAATTCGCTACACATTAAGAATGTCAGATGCATATATTTTGGCTTTCTGTTCAATCGTACACCCAACACACCGTATGCTGCAGGGACGTTGCAATTAGTTTTAGACATTCTCAGACCCATCCTATTGCCCCATGGCGATTATGTCACTATAATATTCAGGTAAAAATAGACTATGTTGTACACATTTACTACTCGAGGTGCTGGTAATTAACATGCGAAGGCGTTTCTCATTTGTTATCTACTTAGCTATTGCATTTGTGGCGCTTTCCGCAATTGCATATTTCATTCATTACCTCATTTTTCGTGATATTCACCATATATTTATCTATATGGTCGGTGATCTTGCCTTTCTGCCCCTTGAGGTTCTATTAGTGGTGGTTATCATCGAGCGCCTCCTGGCCCGCCGAGAGAGGCAAGCTAAACTGGAGAAACTCAATATGGTGGTGGGAGCTTTTTTCAGCGAACTGGGCAACCGCCTGCTTCAAGACCTCCTCAAACATTTCGATAACCGCCTGGAGATTTCCAGGCACCTGAACATTACTGAGAGCTGGACAAAGAAAGATTTCCAAAAAGCTGTCGACTTTGCGCACCACCTCGGAGTTGAGATTGACTGCCGAAATATAGACCTTGGCGGGCTCAAAACCTTCCTGGCGCAGAAGCGAGAGTTCTTGCTGACGCTGCTCGGGAATCCCAGCTTGCTGGAACATGACCGTTTTATCGACCTGCTCTGGGCAGTTACTCACCTGGATGAAGAGCTTGAGGCAAGACCATCGCTTATTGGTCTTCCTGATAAGGACCTGGAGCACATTGCTGTTGATATCCAAAGAATGTATGACCACCTGGCCAGTGAATGGCTAGACTACGTTCAGCACTTGAAATCGAAGTATCCCTTCCTTTTCTCGCTAGTCCTGAGAACGCATCCATTCCAGGAACATCAATCCCCCATAATAACCTGATAGAGCCTGACTGTATTATCTCCAGGTGTAGAAGCCTCCAGATTTGGGCTGGAAGATCTTCCTCGGTTTCGCCCCACTTATGTATAGTTTCCTTTACGCCATGAAACCACCCAACATTCTGACGAAATGTATAACCTAATTATCGTGCACTATAATATACTTGAATGCGAAGCTATTTAGTCCAACCTACGACACGATAGTAGTATGATCTAGATGCTGACTCTTTCTTGTATTGTGGTGAAGTGTTTTCCTAGCGTCAAGCGAGTGCCTGGTTTATCTGGTCGCCTATATAGACACCGGTCTGGGAGTCAGGAGCATGTCGTATTGGGTGGTAATCCAAGCAGATGTCTAGCTTGACGATTACACAGCCGGCTGTAATACAGGTAGCTCTCAGAAAGTGGACTGATTATTGAAGGTAGGTACTTCTTTATATATAGCTAGAGATACCCCAGTTGTTTTAGTAGTCTTTCCAGAAGCACCAACATCCGCGGTCGGTCCTCCGGAATCCCCCGGGTGATATGCACCGCCAACACCGGCACTTTCCACGGGGTCAGTTCTTCGTCACGAAAGGGTAGAAGTCTCCTGTAATACCTCAAGTACAGGGAGTAGTAACCTCTCCGAAACATTTGCAGCAACTGCCGCATCCCTACCCAAGGCGGTATCGCAGAAACTCGCAATAGCAGCCATGTCATGGCCGCGTCGGCAAATACATTGGCAAGCACCGCCTCAGACCAGTCAATGATTATCGGTCCGCGTTCCGCCATAATGATATTACCCGAATGGAAGTCCCAGTGACAGACGCCCTTGCCTTCAGGTAGCTGGGCAACACACTCAAGGGTGGCTTCCCTAACGGGCACGGGCCACCCGCTGTCACGCCCAATCGCATCTTCAACAACTTCCCTCATCGACCGAAGTCCCTCAGCTTCGCAGGAATGCATCTTGGCATGCAACTCTGCCAGCACCCTGGCACAATCAAATAAACTCCAGGGCCGGGACTTCATATAATCTTCCATCGAAGGTCCATCAACTCTCTCCATCACTATTCCCCAACGTCCGTCCACCTCAAGTAGACCCTCGACGTCGGGAACAGGTAGACCACTCTGGTACGCTATCTGGGTAGCCTTTAGCTCTCGTGCCGCCATGCCTGACATGCTTGCGTGAAATAGCTTGAGCACTTGACCATCCTCCCATGCAAACACCTCGGCACATCTTCCGCGTCCTATTAGCGAACCGATCCTGCTGTCATACATAGCTGTAATCCCTTATTTCAGTCATATTCCGTTTCAACTTACCAGAACTGGAGTCTAGTGCTCTGCTGGGTGTTTGTCAACATATATGAGTTGGGTGGAGTCCCTTGACATCCATAATCAGTAGTCATAGACTGAAGGCCCTAGCTTCGCGGGAGGTATATTCCACATGAAGTGCCCCAATTGCCAGACACAGAACCGAGAAGGAGTGTAGTTCCGCATACAATGCGACCAGCCATTGTATGCCCCGACTAAACAAAAGGACGGATTGTGCAGTTTTCCAGTCTCTTTTAATCGTTAAGTAATAAATTCAATCTCGCTCTAGCTCAGAAGACGCCGAAGGGCAAAGAGCTAAGATTGCCAGGTAGCTTATTGATGCTGCTAGATCCCTCCATGGCTCTATTCTAAGTCTACATCTGCCTCGCGTGTTATCGATGGCAAAATGAACAATCCGATGAAATATTACACCACACTCAAACAGGCCGCCACATGATATTGGTGCCAATCAAACGCCCAACTGCGATATTGGAGACAACAAACCAGTAGTTGAAATAGCCACTGAAGGTGAGTTGCTCATGCCACAAAAGTGTTATAGAATGCTTGTCACCATGATGTAAGGAGGTGAGCATGGCTGGAAAGAAGGTAGACGTTAAGATCCGAAGAATGGTTGAGGCCGACTTGCCACGAGTGAATGAGATAGACCGCTTGCTTTTTGGTGAAGAGCGAGTACCTACTTGGCCGTTTTCATTTGAATCTTATTGGGCATTGTATCACCCTGAGCTAAGTTTTGTTGCTGAAGCAGGGGGTAGGGTGGTAGGCTTCATAGTGGGGACCCTGGTAAAAGAGGCACACAGTCAATCCGTCCTTAGCTTGAGGCACACGATAGACCGTCCCTCTCGGCACCGCAAGGTCGGGTGGATCGATATGATCGGCATCGACCCCGAGTATCAGCATATGGGGATAGGCCGAGGTTTGGGCGAAGCGTTTTATGAAGAGTGCAAGCGCAGCGATGCAGTTATGAAGGGTATCGCTAGAGAGAGTGACAAAAGACTCAGGAATTTCTTGGCGTCTGTAGGCGCTAAGAGTTCAGACCTCATTATCTACGAGATGGAGTAGAAACATCTTGTTTCGGCTGTTCCCAGTCACTATCTAAGTGTATGTTGTAGCTCGACAGTCTGGCTAAGTGTTGCCAAACAGCAAGGCAAAATGTGAACTGGGTAATAGGTTCCGAGCATTTTTGGGGCATAATGGCTAACAGCTCTTTTGTTGGACATTAGACTAGCATCGTATCAGAATTGGAGCAATTACTGGAAGGGAGGGTTACCGCCATGGTACTGGAAACTAGGGTGCTCTTGGATGGCCTCGCGTTTGGAGAAGGTCCACGCTGGCACGACGGACGGCTCTGGTTCTCCGATATGCACGCATACCAGGTTATGACCTTAGATCTATCTGGCCACACCGAGATAATTATCGGAGTCCCGGGACAACCATCGGGCCTTGGCTGGCTTCCTGATGGTCGTTTATTGGTGGTGTCTATGACCGACCGCCGCCTGCTACGACTTGAATCTGGTGGCCTAGTTGAAGCCGCCGACTTGAGTAAGCTTGCCTCTTATCACTGCAACGACATGGTGGTCGATAGACAAGGAAGGGCTTACATCGGGAACTTCGGATTCGATTCTTCTTCACAACCTTTCGCTCCCACCGAGGTAATACTCGTTACGCCTGATGGTAGTGCACGCGTAGTCGCCGAACAGATGGCATTCCCCAATGGTAGCGTCATCACTCCTGACGGGCGCACACTCATAGTCGCTGAGACATACGGTGCTCGCTTAACTGCTTTTGACATTCAACCTGACGGGTCCCTTACTGGGCGTCGGCTTTGGGCATCGACCTCGCCTGCCGTTCCTGATGGCATTTGTCTCGATGCCGAGGGTGCCATATGGATCGCCTCGCCGACAACCCGGGAGGTGGTACGCATCCAAGAGGGCGGCCAGGTAGCCACCCGGATTAGCCTATCCAGACCGGCATTTGCCTGCATGCTCGGAGGGACTGACCTACGGACGCTCTTCGTGCTGACGGCAGAGAGCAGTGTTCCAGGCGAAGCTAGAGCAAAATTGAGCGGACATGTAGAGATTGTGGAAGTTGATGTTCCCGGTGCGGGTCTTCCGTAACCCACTGGCATCTGGTCTAAATCGGTTAGCATACCTATAGAAGGACACCTCGGGGAGATTCAGCCTACAAATAGGTCACATTTTGACGGATTGTGTAGTTCGATGAGCACTTTAAGCGCTAAGGGTAAATTCAGTTTCGCTCTGGCTTAAGTCCTTTTTCCCTCTTTAAGACTCAGGAAGTCCGAGTTATATTCCTCGATTAGATCGGCATCGGCAAAGCTGAAGTATCTATTCTCGCCTATTATGACATGCTTTATCGCCTACTGCAGCACACTACGTCGCCTAATTAGTAACAACATGACGAAACGTG
>JAUVXS010000108.1 GCA_030603485.1 Dehalococcoidia bacterium | reverse complement strand
AGAGACTGGGTAAGGGCTTAGATCCCCAAGATAAAAGCCAGTATCCGGTGGCTCAAGGAGCGGGCACAGCAGTTTTCTGGATCGTATGGATATTATTTATACTGGCCATACTGCAGGTGCTAGGCGTAGAAGGTCTTTTTGACTCAATTGTGGTCATATTTGAAAGAATCTTTGCCGCCATTCCGCTCATTCTCGGCGCCATAGTAGTCCTTGTCGTCTTTTACTTCGTAGGTCGTCTCTTAGCCAGGCTGGTTACCAAAGTTTTAACCAGAGTTCGCTTTGATGAGTTGCCGGTCAGGTTAGGTCTGGCAAAAAAGCCCGCTGAAGGCACCGGCTCTCCTTCCAATGTGGTTGGCTATATTGTTATGGTATTCATAATGCTCTTTGCCATAATGATGGCAGCGGACTTGCTTGGTTTTACCTTTGTGAACGAGCTAGTCGCCGTCTTGACCCAATTCCTGGGGCGGGTTATTCTGGGTGTTGTTATTATCGGCATCGGCATTTTTGTCGCCAATTTCGTAGCGAATATTCTACGGGCAACTGGCAGGGCAGAATCTATGATTTCCTTCGTCAAGATCGCCATTGTCGTCTTGAGTGTCGTGCTAGGAATACGGGCAATGGGTTTTGCCGACGATCTCATTTTGTTAGGCTTCGGACTGACCTTGGGCGCAGTTGCAATAGCAGCCGCTATTGCCTTTGGACTGGGCGGTCGCCAGGTTGCCGGTGAGCTTCTGGCTCGCTGGACTAAAACTAGCTCCAGGCGCGGCAAGACCGACAAGATCGGTGATAAGGCCGATAAATAGTAAGCAAATGATAGATGGGGAAGGCGTGCTAACCTACAAGATCGAGGTGCTGTAGGGCTAGAAGGGGCTGGGTGATTCTATCTCACTACCTGGCCCCTTTTCTTTATTTATCCTTGCCCAAAGACGATGGTGCCTCTGTTAATTCCATTTTGGCTCGCAGTCAAATTCTGAGTAATCATTCACAATGAGAAGACAATCGAGTGAATTCAATCCAGTATGAGGATACGTTACCTAGTGGAGTTTAGGCGTGATGTTTACTTTGTGGTATGGTTAATGGCCCTTCGAAGCACACTGGCAAAGGCTGAATCAACTGACTGGGTATTATCCAACAACCCGCACCAATCTCTTGCCTGTCTTACTACTGCAGAATATATTAAAAAGAACCTGCAATATTTTCCCGGGTGTTATCCATGTGGTCAGCTAGCACAAGTAATTGACCGATTGATTCGTTTTCGGTTATTCTCTACCGATAGAAATGACATGATAGGAGGTTAAGAGTTGCCAGAAAAACAAGCGAAAGTAGTTCGGGTGGATAAAAGGGGTGACCGTGCTGTTATGGAGGAAGAAGCCGAAGAACTCGCCAAAGTGGAAGCAAAGCTGACGGGAGTTGATTGTTCTGCTGAGGAAGAGACTATAGAAGCTGCCAGAGATGCAGAAGTTATTCTGACCGCTGCCGCACAAATATCGCGTCGTGTGATGGAGAGCTTACCCACCCTCAAGGCAGTTGTCCGCTACGGTATTGGATATGATACCGTTGATGTCGATGCTGCTACTGATAACGGTGTCCTGGTGGTCAATATACCGGATTTTTGCTGGGAAGAAGTATCCAATCATGCCATTGCTTTACTACTTGCCTGTGCTAAGAAACTGGTTATTTTGAATAATGCTGTGAAAAATGATGGCTGGGGAGCAGCCGTGCGAGTGTTGAGACCGATGGTGTCAATGCACGGACAGACCCTGGGGCTGATAGGCTGTGGTAACATCGGGAGGATGATGGCCAGAAAGGCACAATGCTTCGGTCTGACTACGCTGGGCTACGACCCTTACGTAGACAAATCAATGGCCGGGGAATATGGAATAACCATGGTGAGTCTGCCGGAACTGCTTGAAAAGTCTGACTTCGTCTCTGTCCACTGCTTGCTAAACGATGAGACCAGGCATCTAATCGGGGAGAAGGAATTGAAGCGGATGAAACCAACTGCTTATCTCATTAACACGGCGCGTGGGGCGGTAATAGATGAACAGGCTCTGGTTCGCGCTTTACAGGGGAAGTTGATTGCCGGTGCTGGGTTGGACGTCTTTGAGAAGGAGCCTGCTGATCCGGATAATCCTCTGTTGAAGATGGATAATGTAGTGGTTACACCGCATACGGCTTCCTATTCTGATGTCGCTTTTAAGCGCTTGCGTACTTGTGTAGGACAGGAGGCAGCCAGAGTCATAAGCGGTCGCTGGCCCAAGAACGTGGTAAACAAGGCTGTTAAGCCTAAAGTCGATTTAGTAAAGGGGAATTAAAATGAAACCATTGTCGAAAGAAGAAATAGAGGCTTTAGAAGCCTGGCCAACACCAGCAATTTGCAATGCTATCGAGACCTTTAATGTGAAACCTAGAAATCAGGGTTTTATGCTGGGGATAAAGTGTATCTTCCCTGACTTAGGCCCAATGGTAGGTTACGCCTGCACGGCAACTATGCTTGCTGACCTTCCGCCGAGAGAGAAAGATCGCGGTACAGCACAAGCTCACTGGGATAATATTCTGAGTACTCCGGAACCAAGGGTAGCGGTAATTCAGGACCTTGATCAACCACGGTGTATCGGTTCCCTGTGGGGTGAGGTAAACGCTAATATTCACCGAGCTTTGGGCTGTCTTGGAGTGGTTACTGATGGCGGCGTCAGAGATTTGGATGAAGTCCATGAACTATGTTTCCATTTCTTTGCTGCTGATGTCATTCCATCACATGTCTATGTCCACATAGTAGATTCGGGCACACCGGTGAAGGTAGGTGGTCTCGTAATAAATAATGGCGATCTTATCCATGCTGACAAGCATGGCATTGTTGTCATTCCTTACGAGATTGCCAGGGAAGTGCCAGCGGCATGCCAGAAGGTCGAAGACCGAGAACGAAGGATAATCAATTTCTGCAAGTCACCAGACTTTGACGTTGAAGCACTGAAAACTGGTAAATTCTGAGAAGGAGGAGGGTAAAAATGAAAAGAAACAGACTTAGAGAACTACTTAATGAAGGAAAGCCGACACTGGGTATCCACGTCCTGTCTACCTGGCCGGGAATAATTGAAGTAATCGGTTATTCCAGGGCATTTGATTACGTTGAATACGTCGGTGAATATTCTTCTTTTAGCCTGGAGCAAATGGATAATTTTGGTCGGGCTATTGAACTCTTCCCGGATATGTCGGCGATGATGAAGGTAGAAGAGCAGACAAGGGGATTTATTGCTGCCAGGGCAATTGACTCCGGCATTCAAAATGTACTCTTTACTGACTGTCGTTCTGCAGATGATGTCAGAGAGTGCGTCCGGTTTGTAAGGTCGGAGACACCTGAAGCTGGTGGTATTCACGGTTATGGTATGCGACGCAGCGCCGGCTATGGTGTTGGTGCTACCCCAGCGGATTGGGTGAAGAATATGGATGACGTGGTTATTGCCATCATGATTGAAAAGAAAGGCGCTCTTGAGAATCTTGAAGAGATTCTTTCTGTTGAAGGTGTGGATATGGTCCAGTTTGGTCCGGCTGATTACTCAATAAGTATTGGCAAACCGGGGCAGGTACGAGACCCGGAAGTGCAGAAGGCACACCAGCTTATGATAGAAACAGCTTTGAAAAAGGGTGTCGCCCCCAGGGTAGAAATCAGCAGCTTTGAACAGGCAAACCCGTTTATTGAAATGGGAGTTCGTCATTTCTGTATCGGATGGGACACAGGAATCATTTTCCAATGGTGTCGGCAACAAGGTCAGGCTATGCGTGACCTGTTAGCATCAAAGTAAACCTCTTCTATTTAATGGAAAAAATAGAGTAGGGAGGCAAAAGCGTGAAACCAAAAGTCTTTGTTAGTCGTCTCATAGACCGTGAGGCGCTGGATATGATTGCCAAAGTCGCAGGGATGGAGGTATGGCGCGATGAATTGCCGCCACCCTATGAGGTGCTGTTGGAAAAAGTTAAGGACGTAGATGGGCTGTTATCATTGTTGAGCGATAGGGTTGATACTACTCTGATGGATGCAGCACCTAAACTGAAAGTGATAAGTAACCTGGCCGTTGGATACGATAACATTGATATTACGGAAGCGACAAAACGCGGTATTCAGGTAGGGAATACGCCGGGAGTGCTCACCGAAACGACCGCTGATATTGCTTTCACTCTGCTAATGGCGGCAGCCAGGCGGGTGGTAGAGGCTGACCGGCACGTCAGAAAGGGCCAGTGGAAAACCTGGGGCCCGATGATATTGTTGGGACAGGACATCCATCATGCCACGTTAGGCATTATCGGATTGGGACGTATCGGAATTGAGATAGCCAAGCGGGCTAGGGGCTTCAATATGAATGTGCTCTATCATGATGTCGTAAGAAACGAAGAAGCAGAGAGGCAACTCGGTGTAAAATATATTTCTGAGTTGAACGAGCTACTTTCTACATCTGATTTTATCAGTGTTCACGTACCGTTACTACCTGGGACCCATCACTTGATTGGAGCCAGTGAATTTGCAGTGATGAAGCCAACGGTTGTCTTTATTAATACTTCACGTGGGCAGGTGGTTGACCAGAAGGCGCTTTACGAAGCACTCAGGTTGGGAAAGATTTTCGCAGCGGGGATAGACGTTACTGAAGTCGAGCCAATCTCCATTGACGATCCGCTACTCATCCTGGAAAACGTGGTCATTACCCCTCATATTGCCAGTGCCTCCGTTCATACCCGCAAGAATATGGCATTGATGGCTGCCGAAAACCTTCTTGCAGGATTGAGAGGCGAAGTGCTGCCAAACTGCGTTAATCCTGAGGTTACTCAATAGACTCTTTGCCTGAAATCAGACGGTGATCAGCCAACACAACAAGTTGCACATTTTTTGTAGAATAGGCTATACTTAATGGGAGAGCTTTTTGGTGACTCTAGCGGAGTGGAACCACCCGTTCTCGTCCCGAACACGGAAGTGAAACGCTCCAGCGCAGACGATACTTGAGGGGAAACCTTCCGGGAAAATATGTCGTTGCCAGGAAGCTCTCATTCTAATTAATTTCACTCATGAAAATCACAAGACTTTTGGGGTTTGATTTAGCATAATGCAAAAGGGGCGAAAGAGGCTTGATAAATGGATGCGAGGTTTTGTTATCCTCTTCTTTCGCTCTCGCTTTCATATGTCAGAGGGGCGATAAGTGCCATGCTAGAAAAGCAACGAGATTCGGGAGCACTATGGGGTTGGAGCGGGATCGCCCGCTTTATTAGGACTCTACTGGCAAGTCGATTTGGCAGGCGGGGCCCGTTTTTTCTATCACATCTGATCACAGGACGGTGCAATTGCAATTGCCCGACGTGTCTTTGGCGTGATAATGAAGCGGAAGAGCTTGAAACGAGCGTGATCGAACGGCTTTACCGGGGCGCGAAGGATGCGGGATTTGTAGCAAATTCGATATGGGGTGGGGAGCCTCTCCTGCGCCAAGATCTTGGCCAGCTCTGTTGTTCTTCCCGCGAAAATGGAATGATGACGACCGTGATCACCAATGGACTTCTTCTACCAGACAGAGCACATGAAATCGGCAAAGAAGTCCACTGTATTATAGTCTCACTGGATTATCCGGAGAGCAAGGGTCACGATTCATTCAGGGGCATGTCAGGTCTTTTCGCCAGGGCTGTTGAGGGCATAGAGGTCTTAAAGAGGATGAACTCGCCTAAGAAAATTATAATCAACTGTCTCCTCCATCGAGGAAATGAGAACATGATGGGGCAAATGGCAGACCTTGCCCGCTCTCTCG
>JAUVXS010000102.1 GCA_030603485.1 Dehalococcoidia bacterium | reverse complement strand
ATAGCCTATCTCATCCTGCTGTTGGCGAGTGAAGCCATATCTATTGGCGATTTCCTCCGCGGTATTTCCCATATGATAGCCATAGAATATTTCCCACAATCCATCATAGACCATAAGGTCTATAAGCTCTCCACTGGCTTCAACATCCATGCGATAGCCCCAGCGGGCTTTAGGGAGAAGATAAGGAGTGTTACTCATGCATTCCATGCCTCCAGCGACCACAACATCGGCTTCGCCCAGCATTATGGCTTCTGCTCCCAAAATGATAGCTTTTAAACCTGAGGCACAGACCTTCTTCACTGTAAAGGCAGGTGTCTCTTTAGGAATGCCGGCGTAGATACAGGCCTGGCGAGCTGTATTTTGTCCCTGCCCTCCTTGAAGAACATTTCCCATAATTACTTCGTCAACCTGAACAGGATGCAAAGAAGAATCGTAATCATAGTGCTTTTTCTCAAGCTCTATTATTCCATCAGACCTGAGTGCGTCAGGGCTATAACTGAGTAGTTCTTCACTGGATTTCGGCCTTAGTCCTGCTCGCTTAAGCGCCTCTTTGATTACCACGGCACCTAACTCAACAACAGGTATATCTTTTAAAGAACCACCAAAGGCACCAATTGCTGTCCTGACACCATTAACGACAACTACTTCTTTTTGCATGCTGTAACCCCCTTTTACCAGAATCTCTTTTTAGGTAGTGCAATCCAGATATCTGAGCAATGCCAAATCGCATTCTAGCAATCAAATGTAGAGCTATAAAGGTCTGAATGCCAAAAAGGTCGTTAAGTCTTGTCCTTCGCCACGATGTAAGAACTCTACCTTAAGAGGGATGCCAATTTTTATGGTTTCAGGCTTGCTCCCATCTATTCCTTCAATGCGAGCCACAACCCTCACCCCCTCCTCCAACTCTACAACCCCAGAAACATAAGGATGTTTCCTATCGTAACCTTCTTTTATCATAGACGGAGGGCCTATAGCTATGCAGGTGAAGGCAACAAGCTTGCCTTTTCCTTTAATCTCGACCCATTCCATTTCAGTGCCATAGCACTCAATGCAAATACAGCGAGGAGGTACGAAAAAGGCACCACACTTCCAGCACCTCGACCCCATCAGCTTTTCCTCGCTGAGAAATCGCTCATAAGAAATATCATTAAAGGGCCTTACTTCCATTTGCTTTTTTTCTCTTTTTATCTTCTTTCCAGAATGGTAAACGTGCAAGTACCTCCTGTGCCTCCCAGGTTATGGGCTGCCCCAATCCGTAAATCCTTTATTGGGACCTGCCTTTCTCCAGCTTCACCTCTCAACTGCTTCCAGATTTCCACCAGTTGCCCTGTGCCTGTGGCACCTACGGGATGTCCTTTACACTTAAGCCCACCCGAGGTATTGATTGGCTTGGAGCCATCCAATCTTGTCAGGCCTTCCTCTACCGCTCTATATCCTTCCCCGGGCTTGAAAAAGCCCAGGTCCTCGATGTGGATAATTTCAGCTATAGAGAAGCAATCATGCACCTCGGCAATTTGAACGTCTTCTGGCTTTAGTCCTGATAACCCGTAAGCTTCCTGTGCCGCATATCTCGTAGCTTCAAAATAGGTAAGGTCCTCTTTGGCATGTAAGCCTTTACCGCTCCCTTGTCCTATACCGACAACATATAGAGGGGTATCGGTGAAATTTTTGGCTCTTTCCTCTGCTACTAATAAGACACAACTTGCTCCGTCGCTTATAGGGCAGCAATCATAGAGGTGCATGGGCCAGGCGACTACAGGATTAACCCCGGCGTCACGGAGGAATTCCTTTTCGTCCCTCCAGGCAGGCACAGGCTCTCCTTTATGTTTAGCCCTTTCAATCCTTTGATCCATGATATCGCGAATAGAGACATTAAACTGTGCCTTAGGATTGAGACGGGCATTATTGTGGCTTTTTATGGTGACATTCATGAGGTGCTCCCGATTTGCCCCATATTTGGCAAAATAAGCTGTAGCCGTGGCACCAAAAACACCGGGGAAGGTAAATGCCGCTTTCACCTCATAAGGAATAGCTGCCATTGCCAGACCCTGCGTGACTTCTTCTGTACTGCGTTTCGACATCTCTTCTACGCCACCGACTAAGACCATGTCATAGAATCCAGAAGCTATGGCAAAGATGCCTTCCCTGAAAGCAAGCGCGCTTGAGGCACAGGCGCCCTCTGTTCTTGTTGCCGGCTTCGGGGTAAGCCCGATCAAATCCGCGATTATCGGCCCCCAGTGCCCTTGATGGATAAAAAAATCGTTCGTGAAATTCCCCAAATAAAGGGCATCAATATCTTCAGGGTCTACCCCTTTATCCACCGTGGAAAGCATTTCATTGAAAGCTTCAGCAAATAGATATTTTGAGTCTTTGTCTTTGAACATACCGAATTTCGACATCCCTACGCCCACCATGGCTACCCCTCTTTTCAATTTTCTTTGTTTTTGCATTCCAACTCCTGAGTAGGAAGTCATTTACAATTGTCCTACTATATCAAATTCCCAGGCTACATTAAAGGATTATCTTGGGACGGCACTTATCACAAAAATACGCCTCCTTCACGTCAGTATCAGCCAGGCTGTTGGAAAAGTGCATAACACATTTATTATTGGAGCAATGTCCCAGGCCGAAGGTGTGCCCCAGTTCATGAACTATCTCCTTGGTGGCTCTTGCCTGAAATAAAGCTTCGTCTGAAGCTAATCCATAATATTCCTGTCTTAGTCGATATAGAGATACGATTGCTATTCCGGAGACCGTATCGGCTTCGCCAAATACGAAGTTAAGCCTGGGAACATAAAGGTCAACATCAGTTATGCCTACCACCCTTTCCCTTCCTTCTGACTTTTTAAGAGAACCCAGCAATTTCGAGGAAAAGTATTGCTTTCTCTGGGGATTGTAAGCCTGGGCCAAATCGCCAAAACCTGCTTGTGTTTCTACTGGACAATGGAAAACACCACCCACCCTATCCTTAAGCTCCTCCATTAATTCGTCAGCTATATTGCCTAATGATTTAAGTGTAATATTCACTCAATTCTTTGCTTGTGCTATTTTCCCAAACGGTCTCTTGAGATTTTACCACAGGCTGAGCAAGACATGATATGTAAGTAGTATAATTGCTGGATATTGAGGCAAGGAATTGAATTACAGCCAAGCAGAAAATTATCTCAATAGTTTTACTAACTATGAGCAGATTCCCGGCATATCTTATGCCCAGCCTGGTTATAGTTTAAGGCACGTAGAAGAACTACTAAGCCGTATGCACAATCCTCAGTTAGCAGCCAGGACGATTCACATTGCAGGCACCAAGGGGAAAGGGAGTGTGGCAGCTATGATAGCACAGGTCTTGAGCGACTCAGGATATAAAACAGGGCTATATACCTCCCCCCACCTACACAATCTAAGGGAGCGTATCAGCATAGATGGCAGTTTGATCTCTGAAGCTGAATTTGCTGCTACCATGGCGGAAATCAAGCCCTTCATTGAATCAATGAGACAGGACACCACCTTCAGGCAACTGACTTATTTTGAGGCATTGACTGCGCTGGCATTTGCCTACTTCAAGAAAAAGCAGGTGGACTTTCAAGTACTGGAAGTAGGTCTAGGTGGCAGGCTTGATGCTACTAATGTGGCCAGGCCTGTGGTTTGTATTATTACTCCTATTAGCCTGGACCATACTCAGATTTTGGGTAATAGTCTGGGGGAAATAGCTCGAGAAAAAGCAGGCATTATCAAGTCCGGCTGCCGAGTAGTGCTTTCTCCCCAGCCAGAGGAAGCAGCTTCGGTAATCACCGCTATTTGTCATGAGAAGGATGCGAAGGTGGTTCAGGTAGACAAGGATATCACCTGGCATAAGATAGGCGGTAACCTCCATCATCAATCGCTAATAATTGAAGGTAGAACAAGTAAATACCAAGTTAGCATTCCTCTTTTAGGCGATTACCAGCTTGAGAATGCTGCTGCTGCCGTAGCTGCTTTAGAGATATTGGTCTCTGCGGGCTTTGCCATCTCAATCGCCGATATTGCTCAAGGGTTTACCCGAGTTAAGTGGCCCGGTCGATTCCATATCCTGCGACAGAACCCTACGGTGCTGGTTGATGGTGCCCATAATGTAGCGTCAATGAGAAGGTTGGTAAGTAATATCAAAGCATACTTCAGTTACAAACGGATTTTTCTTGTTTTCGGGACATCCTGTGACAAAGACATACCGGGGATAATAGATGAGTTGGTTACCCTCTCCCCTCAAGTTATAGTCACACGGACAGCACATTCCCGCGCTGCCCCCCTTTCAACCCTGGTTGCCGAGTTCAGCAAGCGAGGCATTGAGCCTGAAACTAGAGAGACTGTATCCGAAGCTATATCTCGAGCTTTGTCCCTGGCAGACAAGACAGATATTATCTGCGTTACCGGCTCTCTGTTCGTCGCGGGTGAAGCGTTAGATTATTTCTCAGGGGGGTAAGTTTCAGTTTCAATAGGAGAGACAAGGGCTTCCTTGGGTAACATCTTGTCTAGAATTTGCTGGAGCGCCATGATATGGCTACACGTCTCCCATTGAGAAAAGAAATGACAGGTACAATGCCATTTTCCATGGGCATAGCTTAGCTTATGGTCATCGTTCTCACCATGGAAAACAGCGGTTAAACCTGAGAAAGTGATCCGCTCTGGTTCTTGAGCATACCTTTTGGCTTTTTCGATCTTCCCGATAAGGCTGGACTGCATCCTCATTTCTTCTTTGATTATACAACCGGGCGCAGGAAAAGTCCAGTCTCCGTAACCAGATGCAATTATGCTATCATAGTAACTAGTTTAGGCATGATTTAATGGTCTTTCAGTCGCAATTCACGATTCTTATCAGCCGTGACGAGATAGCTAAAGCTGTAGACAGGCTGGCTTGTGAAATCAAGAGGGATTATCAAGATAAGCAGCCTTTGCTCATTAGCGTACTTAAAGGGTCTTTTGTGTTTATGGCTGACCTTATTCGCCAGCTTGATTTGCCCCTGGATCTCGATTTTATCAGACTCTCCAGCTACGGCGCTGCCAGGGAGAGTGCGGGCAAAGTGAGAGTAGTTCAGGGGGTCAAGACTCCTATAAAAGGCAGAGATGTCCTGGTGATTGAGGATATCGTGGATACTGGAATTACCGTCTCTTTTGTACTCGATTACTTGAAAAAAAAGCATCCCGCTTCGCTGAAGCTCTGTACTCTAACAGACAAGCCGTCTCGGCGCAGGGTTCCGGTACCCATTGATTACCGTGGCTTCACCGTGCCCAATCGATTTATCGTGGGATATGGACTGGATATCGATCAGAGGTTTCGCAATTTGCCCGATATTTATGCCCTAGAGGATTAGGAGATGGATTTAAAGGAGCTTATTTCAGCGGCCAGAGGGGAAAGGCCGGCTGACTTGCTCCTGAAAAATGCCCGGATAGTAAATACTTTTATTGGAGAAATAGAGCAAGCCGACGTGGCCATCTATGGCGATAGGATTGCTGGACTAGGAGATTATAGTAAAGCCAAGGAAATTATCGATTTACAGGGCAGGTTTTTAGCTCCCGGGCTGATTAACGGCCATACGCATATAGAAAGCTCTATGCTTCACCCGGCAAGGTATGCTCAGGCCGTAGTACCCAGAGGCACTCTGGCCGTGGTTACTGATTTACATGAAATCGCCAACGTTTGTGGATCTGAAGGAATAAAGTTCATCACGGATTTGGCGCAAAAACTCCCGCTGGATATGCTATTCATGGCCCCTTCATGCGTGCCAGCAACCCATCTGGAGACATCAGGCGCCCGAATCAGCTCTAAGGAAGTAAAGAAAATTCTAGCTCACCCTAAGATAATCGGCCTGGGAGAGATGATGAACTTTCCCGGCGTAGTCAGTGGGGATGAAGAGGTTTTGAAGAAAATCAGCGCCTCTAAGGGCAGGGTTATTGATGGGCATGCTCCGGGACTCGCTGGCAAGGAGCTAAATGCCTACTTATCCGCTGGCATTCTTTCCGACCACGAATCCACTACCCTGGAAGAGGGAAAGGAGAAGTTGCGCCGAGGTATGTACCTCATGATTCGAGAGGGCTCTTCAGAGAAGAACTTGGACGCCCTTCTGCCTCTGGTTACCGATAATACTTATAAAAGATGCTTCTTTGTGGTGGACGACCGTAGTTGCTCTGATTTACTTCGGGAAGGCGATATTGACGCTGTGGTACGAAAGGCTATCGACAGAGGTCTGGAGCCAATTCGCGCAATTCAGATGGCAACGATTAACGCTGCTGAGTATTTCAGACTTTACGA
>JAUVXS010000040.1 GCA_030603485.1 Dehalococcoidia bacterium | reverse complement strand
AAAGCCTCACCCTGGGGCTTTAATACCCGTTTTAATTCTACGAATGCTTTTCCCCGTTCCTCATTGCCTTTGATATGGTGGTAGGTGGCTACTGATATTGCCCAATCGAAGGTATTATCGGGGAAGGGGAGGAGCAAGGCATCAGCAGCTATTAAGTAGACATAAAGCTTCAACTTGGCAGAATATCTCAGAGCTTGCTTAAGCATGGCTGGGGAGGAATCTACCCCGCAGAGTTCAAAGCCCTGGCTGAAAGGCAAGAAGTCTGGTCCATGAGCGCAGCCCACATTTAGCAGCTTTCCGCTTTGCCATCTTGCCGCCATCTCCTCTAGCTCGTCTCTTAATAAAGGCCAGTGCCTCACCTGATACCAACTTTCAGCTATTTGGTCGAAAACCTCTCTATTTGTGGTCATAGATACACTCTGCTAAACTTTAGCATATTATGGTGAAATGCTCATCGTCGACAGTCCTGTCATTGCGAGGCTGACGAAGTCAGCCGAAGCAATCTCGTGGGGGGGATTGCCGCGCTCCACTGGCAATGACGTTAGGGAAAAGGCTCAGAATGACATGGAGATGGCATGAAGAAGGCATCTCGAACAATTTCTGGAGTAACCCCGGTGGCAGTTATGGCCAAGCCATTTCCTTGCCCCGGAAAATGCGTTTATTGTCCCAGTTCTCCTGAGGCACCCAAAAGCTATACCGTAGAGTCTCCAGCGGTGCTCCGAGCTCGAAGTTGTGGCTTTGATGCCAGAAAACAGGTGGAGGTCAGGCTCAAGACATTGGCTGAAATGGGACATGCACAGGATAAAGTAGAGCTTATCATCATGGGTGGCACCTTTCTGTTTTACCCCCGGGACTACCAGTATCAATTTGTCGAGGATTGCTATGATGCTCTGAATGGCATCCCCTCTAGCAGTTTAGAAGAAGCCAGGAAATTGAATGAAAATGCTGAGCATCGCTGTGTAGGATTGTGTATCGAGACCAGGCCTGATTTTTGTGGGGAAGATGAGATAAGCAGCATGCTTGATTTCGGCACCACAAGGGTGGAGCTTGGGGTGCAGACATTGGACGATAAGGTTCACTGTCTGACAAGGAGAGGACATGGGGTGTCTGAGGTTATCTCTGCGACCAGGCTGTTAAGGGATTATGGCTTTAAGGTGTACTACCATTGGATGCCTGGTTTACCGGGGTCGACACCTGGGCATGATATAGAGCTAACGCGGCAATTGTTTGAAGACGGGCGCTTTCGACCTGACGGGCTCAAGCTCTACCCCACGCTGGTAGTAAGAGGGAGTGAGCTAGAGAGTTGGTATCGGGATAATCGCTACCAGCCTTATGGTGATGAGCAAATGATTGATTTGCTTATAGCTATTAAAGCTCTAATACCCAAATATGTGAGGATTTCGAGGTTAATGCGGGATATTCCCCGCAAATTTATCGTTGCCGGCAGCAGAGACTTAGCGCTAAGAGGAACCATTAGAAAAAAGATGGGGCAAATAGGACTTCGCTGTAGCTGCATCCGTTGTCGGGAATATGGGCATCGCCTGAGGGATGGCTGGGCAATTGGCGAGCCCCGTCTAACTAGGCTGGATTATGAAACCTGGGGAGGGAGGGAGGTCTTCCTTTCCTATGAGGATGAAAATGAGACGTTGTTCGGCTTGCTGAGATTAAGAATAAATGAGGTAAAAGCAATGGTTAGGGAACTGCATATTTTTGGTCCTGAAGTCCCCCTGGGGGGGAGGATAGAGCGAGCCGCTCAACATCACGGTCTCGGTGAAAACTTGCTTCGAGAGGCAGAGAGAATTGCCAGGGGGGAATTCAAGGCTGATAGATTATCGGTGCTTAGTGGCGTTGGTGCCAGGGAGTATTACCGTTCGCTTGGTTATAGTCTGGAAGGCGCTTATATGGTCAAAGAGCTGGGTCAAGACACCCACGATATTGACATCCAGCGAGTGTTGTAATTACAATGAACTTGAGGGATAGCAGAAGCTATTCAATCAATTGAGAGCCTTGGAACCTGGAGAAAACCAAGGAAAGGAGAAAGAGCAAATGGATAACGAGGTAAAACCAACCTGGAAATTAGCCTGGGGATTGTGGTGGCGGATGTTTCTTATTAGCCTGGGGATATCTGTGATAATCGGAGTAATTCTATTCTTTGTGTGCAAGACATGGATACCCTGGGACCTTATGCCTTGGTGCACACCTTAATGAGTTCTTTGAATGGTTGCCTGGAGTGTTGTGACGATTTGCTATAGTTGATAAGACAAGGGTGTGGTGGTTGAAGCGCCGGGATGGGTTACGGCAGGCAAACCCGTTGCCGTGGCGGTGATTGAGGTTTTGGGGTATTGACAATGAGAGCCTGTAACTATATCGTTATGTAAAAGAATATAAAGGGGGGCAAGACATGGAGAAAACTTGGAAGCCGACAGCTGCGGGCATACTCTGTATTATTGCAGGAGCTATTGGTGTAATCATCGGTATAGTAGTTGCTGTAGTCGGTGGTATCGGATGGTTCTTTGGGATGCCATGGTTCAGCGCCATTGGTGCTCCCATAATTGTAGTGGGAATAATTGCTATAGTTGGTGGTAGCTGTGCCTTAAGAAGAAGGGTTTGGGGACTGGCACTGGCCGGGTCTATCTGCGCACTCCTTGGTCCATGGGTGATTCTCGGGATACTCGCCATTATATTCGTCAGTTTAGGGAAGGGCGAATTTGAGTAAAGTCCGGAATTTTAGCAGTTATCTGTGACTTTGCGGGAACCCCGGGTTCCCACCTAATATGAGCAGCGTTGGAGATGTTCATAATCCGGTTTTTGGTTTAAGTAGTTTGTCCGCTGAACAGCGAAATGCATTTATGCAACACCAGTTTACTTGTACGTTCTCAATTGGTGCTGCAATCCTGATACACTTTGCTACGATGGGCAACTCAAATTTGTCTTTAGACCTGAAGGGATCAATCCCCGGCTAATTGAATGGTTTATTGAGTATAGTTTCAACCGTCCACACCAATCTCTTGGCTATATTGCCCCCGTAGAATATATTGAAAAAGAACCTGCTAAAATCCGTGGTCCAGTATTATCCTTGTGGTCAGCCAGCACAGGGCTTGATAGTGTGAGGGGGGGTGATATAGTATAGGCTAGAATTTTAAGAAGAACTGGACTATTACCTGAAATAAGCATTGGGGGTGTTTCTATGATTGTTAAAGTGCCGCAATTACCATGGTATGGTGATACTGAGTTGAAGCTTGTCTTTCCTGACTCGTGGGAAGTGGTTACTTGCAAGATGGCAGGGCAGGATGCACCAAAGCTCAATAGAGACAGGATGCGAGCCGCTTTTCTCGACCCCATTGGCACTCCACAGATTTCCGAGTTAGCTAAGAACAAGACAGAGGTGGTCATTCTCTTTGATGATATGAGCAGGCCTACCGAAGTGGCTGAATTAGTACCGTACGTGTTGGAAGAGCTTGCAGTGGGTGGCATCAAAGACGAGAATATAAGATTCATCGCAACTATCGGATGCCATGGCGCAATGAAACTCATGGATTTTGTTAAGAAGCTGGGCCCAGATATACCACGTAGATTTCCGGTTTACAATCATAATCCATATGAAAACTGCACATACTTGGGAAAAACCTCTCTTGGGACACCGGTCTCTGTGAACAGCGAGGTCATGTCTTGCGACCTGAAGATAGCTATCGGGTCAATATTGCCCCATCCTATGGCAGGCTTTGGGGGAGGGGGCAAGGCAATCCTACCAGGAGTATCTTCTATTGATACAATATCAGCCAATCATATGAATCTTGTCGGGCATTCCAAGCCAACAACGGAAAAACCTCAGGGAATACGCGACTCCAGCGTGGGATGGGGTACTCTAAATGAGAACGCCATGCGCATTGACGTTGACGAGGCGGCTAAGATGGCAGGACTCGACGTTATTGTCAATGCCGTAGTGAACCTGAAACGGGATACCATAGGTCTGTTTGTTGGTGGACCGGTCGTTGTGTTTACCGAAGGCGTCAAGTTAGCCAGAAAGGTATACGCTACAGAGAGGCCCGAAGAACCAGACATAGTTGTTGCTAATTGCTACGCCAAGGCAAATGAAGGGTCGCTGGCGGTAACACCCGCCAGCAGGCTGCTCAAAGGTGAAGGCGGTGACTTGGTACTGATCTGCAATATCCCCGAGGGTCAAATCTGCCATTATCTGTTACGGAGTTTTGGAAAGAATATTGGTGGTAGGGGTTGGCGTCCGAGGAAGAAGCCTTCCAAGGTCAACAGAATGATAGTGCTTGGGCCCTATATGGACAGAGTAGGACTGGACTGGATAGGCCCACCGGAATCAGTTATAGTCGTCAATAACTGGACCGAGATTATGAACATTCTCGAAGATGGGCATGGCAATGATACCCGAGTAGCCGTTATTCCTGATGCTACAATTCAATACTTTCCCGGTCTGTGGAGAGATGACTAGGAAACCGTCTAAGCTGCGTATGAGCATGCTATTCAATAGGGGCTAAAAAGGCGATTTTGCCAAGGTTGACCGCGTTTCGTAAGAGGTAGACTTTGCTAAAAAACTTGAAACGTCTTTAAGATTTTGCAGTTCAAGGTTACCGCAGGATTATCAAGAAGACGAATAGTCCCTGCTTATGTATTATGGATTTCCCTAAAAAGGTGTTTAATAGGAAATGAAGTTTAGATTTAATGGGAGGGAGGATAGCCCCGATTTTATCAGGAGAAGGTTTCCTTTCTCAGTCTGGTAACAGGATAGCAAAGGCAGCAGGTCATTTAGGTATCGGATTAGATCGGGATTCGCACAGCCTATGAATTGATACGTTGCTCCGACTTGGTCGGAGTGAAGGTGTACAAAGACTGAGGAGGAAAAAGACTCCCGGGAGACCTCCAGAATTATCCATGGAGGAGCTAGAGGATTTAGAAAGGATGTTAGATGTGAAGCCCTGTTATAATTTGAAGGAAGTCAAGAGGCTCATAAAGTAGTTATTTGAAGTGGATTAGTCCGAAGACTCTGTAAGAAGGATATTGGTAGAGAAATTGAGAATGAACTAAGCCATTTGTCCATAATTATCAAAAGCCCAAGGATGCCGTGAGTGGACAAGCTTAAGACCAATGCTATGACATACTATAGCTTGCACGGAAAAAGTGTGATATCCTTATTCTTAGGATCCGAAGAAGGAAAGGACTATAGGCTTTCTCGAAAGACTGGTTTTGCTATGGGATGGGTAGAAAAATTTCTCTGCCCTTTTTATAATTCTTATGCAAATGACTATGTTTTACCCTGCAGAGTCTGTGGGTTTTGTGGGGACCCCGGGTTCTCAACCAAATCGAAAATTTGGTTGGGTGAGAATTTTTTAGGCGATTGCGCCTGATGAATCAGGCAGATGCGCAATCTTGTTTAAAAGACTTTGCGGGTAAAAAAGGAAGTAAGCGGTGTTTTGCAGGAATTGTGGCAAAGAGTTGGCAGGTAGTCCCGAGATTTGCCCTTCTTGTGGGATTAATCCTATGAGCAGCGTTGGAGATGTTTACAATCCTGTTTTTGATTTAAGTAGTTTGTCCCATGAACAGCGAAGCGCATTTGTGCAACACCAATTTACTTACACGTTCTCAATTGATGCTTTAATCCTACTACATTTTGCTACACTTGGGTTATTTACCCTGATTTATTTTGGCTTGAAGCACTCCCAGCTACCTATGATTAAGCATGACGACTTTAAAACAAGAAAAGCCATCGGGTTTATGTTAATCCCCTTATTCAACTTGTATTGGCAATTCAGATTCTGGCGTCGCTTAGTAGACCGAGTGAAACTCCAATTAAGACTCAGAGAATTACCGCCTACAATATCAGGAGGCTTGATGCTGGCAACGATAATTGCAGGTCTCATCCCAGTAGCAAGTCTCGCTGCACTACTAGTTATGTATCTATCCAGAGGCTTGATTCTGGAAACGATAATTGTAGGCATTATTGCGGTTGCAACCCTTGCCGTACTACTGGTTATATTAGCTATCTATATTGTAAAGATTCAACGTGACTGTAATGAGATTGTGCTTGATGAATCAGGCAACTACAAAATCTTGTTTGAAAAACTTTAAGGACAGAAAGGAGGCAAGATGCAAAAGTATCCTTTTTTACGGTATGCAACTAGTGTTTTGAGGGTTGTGGGGTGGATAGTACTGGTAGTTGGCGTTATTGGTTCGATTATTTACGGAATTATACAGGGTGGAATTTACGGTGGTTTGCTGGCTGTTGCGGGAGTAATTGTCTCTTTCTTGGCCTGGCTATCCTTGCTTGCAACCAGGGAACTTGTTTACATACTTGTCAACATAGAAGAGAATACCAGAAACACAGCTGAGCGTATTACAAAAGAACCAGATTGACATAAGGTTTATGCCGTGGCAGGTTATGTGAGTCAAGCCGGCAATCTTTTTCTTTCGCTCGGCAAGCCCATTTAATCTGGCTACGGCATAATGAGATAACTGAATCATTAAGTTTAGGTTCTTTCCCCGAGCACAGCTTTCTGTCCCAGTGGCCATATGGGTAGCACAATTGGTCCCGGTGCCGACGATTATTGTTTCAGGATAACCCTGGCTCAATTCATCCAGTTCCCGTTTCTGGATTTTATGGCTGCCGAACATCAGAAAGCCGCCTTTCCGTTTCTATACCGTGCCATCGGGAAAAATCAGAATATCCCGGCGATATTTCTTGCCTGCAACTGCTATAGAGCCAGAGGTAAGTTCAACTATTTTGGCCATGAAATTTGGCTCTCTTTCCCTCTGACTTTTTCTTACTCTGTAAATCAGGTTTACGTTTACCACTCTGCTTTATCGCCCGGCCATACTTGAAACGGTTCAGGTTCACAAATCCTTTTGTCACGTCTCTCCCCTAGATGAAGCTGTTCTTCAGACTGAGTACCGCTTCCTCAACATCGCTGCCCTTGGCTTTGAGGCGATTTACGGCTTGTTCTACGTGAACGTGTTTGTAGCTATCATTGAGGTCAGCTAGGCTATTGTACAAACCAACTCGCCTGCCAACTTTGAAATTGAGCCTTTCCTCTTCTGGCAAAGATAAATACTTATCTATGATGTTGAGGCATCTTTCCTTGTCCTCGGGCATTCTGCCCTCGATTTCCATCAATAAGTTAAGTATATGGTCACTCTTAAAATAACTGGTAACTTGCAGGTTTTCGATGAACACAGCTATTTCCATTACTACTTCGTCCTCTGTTTGCAGCTCAAAATCTCCGTCCTGCAACTTGGTCCACAACGGAATGATTGGAGAGACATGGAGGCTGCGCAGCCTGATATAATCAGGGTCGATCTCGTTCAACACTCTGGCTGTTTCAAGGGCATGTTCCTTGGACATTTTCTTGCCCCCAAGACCAGGCATGACATATTCACAGAGAGAAATGCCTGCTTCTTTCACCTTCTTGCCACCATCAATATGGTTTTTAGCGGTGCACCCTTTTTCCATATAAGCCAGCAAAGGGTCGTAACCGGTCTCAAGTCCGATGTGAATCCTGTCTAGCCCGGCATCCTTGAGTGCCTTTAACTCTGCTAACGACTTTCTGGCTGCCGTGTGGGATCGACCATATGTAGTTACTCTGTTCAAGCCGGGAAAGGTTTTCCTCAGAAAGGTAACCACCTGAATTAGCTCGGGGTTGCGCATGATTAGGGTATTGGAATCTTGGAGGAAGGCTGACTTGCCTCCTGTCCCAAGCCAGAGGGCAACATTATGCAAACATTGTCCATGTTGAGGTTGATTGGAGAGCATCGCCGCTGTCTCTCTCACTCTATTGCCATAGCCCATCTCCCAGGCTATTGCTTTAATACCCTCGCTGATAGCCTTAGCCGCCTCGATATCTCTTAGAATCTCATCCACTGGCCTCAGTTCGAACTTGCTGCCTTTGTATACAGAGCAGAACTGGCATCTATTCCAGGGGCAATTCCTGGTCGCCCTTATGAGCAGGGAATAAGCTTCACTGGGAGGTCTTATAGGACCTAACTCAAAGGACTGGCTCAGTTTCTCTGTGACTGAATAACTTAGCATTGGTCGTATTTTAGCGTGCTGAAGGGGAATAGGCAAATGGACTTGCGCTCCCTTGCCATGATAATATCGCTATTTCAAATGAAGCAAATTGAATTAATCTCTTTTGATGCTGAAGGAACGGTAGTAACACCTGACTTCAGCCAGGCTATATGGCATGAGGCTATCCCTGCGCTTTATGCTCAGAAAAATGGACTTGACCTTGCCCTAGCGAAGAGTCGTATTCGTGAGGAATATGACACAATTGGTGACCAGAGGCTTGAGTGGTATGACATCGAATACTGGTTTAACTATCTTGGCCTTGGTTCTTCCGAGCCAGTGATAGAAAGCTGCTTGAGTAAGATAGCCTATTATCCTGAAGTAACTGAGGTGCTCGCTTCCTTGGCCAGGGAATATAGGTTGATTGTTGCCTCAGGCACGCCAACGGAACTACTGAGTTTCTTATTGCGAGATATCGAGCCTTATTTTGTACGAGTTTTTTCTTCGGTCTCACACTATGAGCAATTGAAGAGCCCGAATTTTTACCTCAAGATATGTGAAGAAATGGGCGTCAAGCCGGGCCAAGTCATCCATGTCGGTGATAACTGGCAATTTGATTTCCTCAATGCCCGACAGGCTGGCATAACTGCTTTCTATATTGACAGGTTGGGGAGAAATCATCAAGAATCTCTTAGCGATTTGACTCAATTAAAGAGCCTCCTCATACCCCCGATATAAAATATGCTCCCTTTTGGTCTGAGGATAGCCTGCTCGCTATAGACATTGTAAGTCACTATAAGTTACAATTTAGTCCTTGATCAATGCCAAATCATAGCGAAGTATCCCCCGAAAGCACCTTTCGAATTAACAAACTCAACTTGTCCACAGCAGAACTCAAGGAAATGGCGAAAAAGCTTCGCCGTCATGTAATCACCATGACAGCTACGGCAGGCAGTGGACATCCTGGCGGCTCTCTATCAGCAGCTGACATCATCACTGTGCTTTATTTTAGGGTTTTGCGGCATAACCCCGAGAACCCACAATGGCCAGACCGTGACCGATTTATTTTAAGCAAGGGACATGCTGCCCCAATCTTATACGCTGCACTGGCTGAAGCTGGCTACTTTCCTGTGTCAGAGTTAACAACGTTGAGAAAGTTGGATAGCCGCCTCCAGGGACACGCTGATAGGAAGTGCACCCCCGGGGTAGAAATGTCATCTGGTTCTTTGGGTATGGGTTTATCCTTTGCCATTGGCGTCGCCCTGGCTGCCAGGCTGGATTCCAAAACTTACCGGACCTATGTTCTTCTTAGTGATGGAGAATGCGAGGAGGGGCAAACGTGGGAGGCAGTCCTTTCAGCGGCCCACTTCAAACTTGATAACCTAACGGCCATAGTTGACTGCAATGGTATGCAACTCAGCGGATGGACTCGAGACATCATGAATCTTGAGCCTTTTACTCAGAAATGGCAAGCCTTTGGATGGCATACTCTTGATATAGACGGACATGACCTTAACCAAATCCTGTCCGGTTTCCAGGAGGCTGAAAAGATAAAAGGCAAACCAACCATCATCATCGCCCGCACCATCAAAGGCAAGGGAGTTAGCTTCATGGAAAACAATGTGGAATTTCACGGCAAGGCACCTACCGGGGAAGAAGCCGAAAGGGCACTCAAGGAGTTAGAGTAAGCATGGCTGAAGCATCTACTCGGGAAACCTACGGCAGAACTTTGGTAGAGCTGGGCAGACAAAATAAAGACATTGTTGTTCTGGACGCTGATTTGTCGTCTTCAACAATGACTAAATTTTTTTCACAGGAGTTTCCCGACCGTTTTTTTGATTGTGGCCTGACAGAACAAAATATGGTTGGTATAGCTGCTGGATTAGCTGCCTCGGGAAAAAGCGCTTTTGTCAGCAGTTTCGCCATTTTCATTTCGTGCCGCTGTTTTGACCAGATGAGGCTCTACCTTTCCCAGCCAGAACTAAATGTCAAGATTGTCGCCACTCATGGAGGCATCACCGTTGGCGAGGATGGCAGCTCCCATCACGCCATTGAGGACTTAGCCTTGTGTTGTGCTCTCCCCGGCTTCACTGTTGTTGTTGCTGCCGATGCTATAGAGGCTGCCGAGGCAATAAGAGTGGCGGCAAGTGAATATGGACCTTTCTATATCAGACTAAGTCGTCCGAAGACACCCATTGTATACCACGAAGGCTATCAATTTACATTAGGCAAGGCAGTAAGTATGAGACAAGGCAAGGATGCAACTGTTATAGCCGTGGGCATCATGGTTGCTAAGGCTCTGGAGGCAGCAGATATCTTAGCAAGACAAGGTATAGATTGCCGTGTAATTAACATGCATACCCTGAAACCTCTGGATGAAGCAGCCGTAGTCAAAGCAGCTTCAGAGACGGGTGCAATTGTCGTCGCTGAAGAGCACTTAGCTCAAGGTGGTCTAGGCAGCCGAGTGGCTCAAACAGTAGCTAAAGAGAAGCCAGTACCTATGGAATTCGTCAACCTTGGTGACAGATATGCTTCGTCAGGCAAGGCTGAGGAGCTGCTTCAAAGATACGGATTGACCGCCAGAGACATTGAAGAGTCGATTAAATTAGCGGTCAAGAGAAAGTAATATCCCAAGCCAGGCAGCGGGGGTTGTGTCACCTTAAATGGCAAAGCGTATTTGGATTTTGGAGAACTAGATTATTACTTAAGATGCCCGGGGGCTTGTGTATGAAAAAGCGCTCTCTAATCACTTTGGCCTGTGGAGCCGCGCTCAGCTTGCTCATCGTGTCCGGGTTGAGCTGTGTCAGCTGTGTCATTCACTACGGGAACTCTATTGCTTATGCGCTTCCGACGACGGAATCTGAATTTGAGTCTTACATCACGCCCGAATGCCCATCGGTTAAGGAAACTTTGCAGGATATCTTCGCTGACCCCTTTTACGAACTCTCTCAAGTTGGCTTTGATGATATCCGAGGATGGGTCGCTACTAATATAGCTTATAAGTCTGATCAACAGCAATGGGGTGAGGATTATTGGCAGACCCCTGACGAAACCCTGTACTATCGCACTGGGGATTGCGAGGACTTTGCTATTCTACTGTGCTCCCTCCTTAGAGCCTATGGCATTGATGCCGAGCGGGTATATATTGTCCTTGGTGTTGATGATGAGGAATATGGACATGCCTTTCTGAATGAGAATTGGTATCTCAACGGGGAGTGGCGGAGGATCGAGTCCCAAGCATATGTTGAACTCTCTTCTTGGTATTCTTGGCTCTGGCATCCCAAGGCACACCCTGATTCTGAACTAGATGAATATGAAATTACCGTGGCCTTTAACGACCTCTATTACTATGATGAATTTTTTCCATGGGATTAAGATTAAGCGAAACGAGATAGCAAAATTTGTTTTAACCGCTTTCCTCAGCGGGTTACACATCCGAACCTTTCTAGCTTCCCCCTCAATGTTATCAGATTAACCACGTCTTCCTTGTTATATTCCAGCAACAAATCCAGCGCCTTTCTGTCACGGTGAATCTGATATCTCCACCAAAGTATCACCGCCTCTGCCCCACCAATACCCCGTAGCCGTCGAGGAATACCTAATTGCCGCTCTACTGCCTTGAAGCCACCGTATAAATTGTTCCTCCAGCAATCATGCATCAGGTCATGGTGATGAAAATGCTCTCTCAGATTTACCCCCAGACGGAAATTGATGAAAGGAAGGTCAAAGCGGCTGCCGTTGTATGTATAGATTGTATCCACACAACGCAAGGTCCTGAGCAAGTTAGTCTTAGTTGCATCATCCCCAACAAGTTGAACCAATCTATTCTCACTGTCATTGGCTAAACAAATGCCAACAACGGTTATTTCGTCATAAAACGAGCATAAACCTGTGGTCTCAATATCAAGATAAGCATCAAATGGTAGCTGCAACCTGCTGCCTTTCTTCCCGATAGCCCTATTTTGCCATATAATAACATATGTTTGGGAAAGTGGCGCAGCCTTGTGTTTTCATGCTCACTACATAATATCATTCCGACTTGGGAGCAAAGAAGAATTTAGCTAAAACAATTTGTTGAAGGAGAATAAATATGAGAGAGTGTACTGTGGAACAAAACAATAAAAAGTGTAACTGCACCTATGAGTCATGCAGTAGGAAAGGCATTTACTGCGAATGCATAAGATACCATTGGCAGTCAGGCGAGCTGCCAGTTTGCTTTTTCCCCAACGATGTGGAGAAGACTTATGACCGTTCTATGGAAAGATTTATTGAGACCTGTCAAAAAAGAGAGCGGTGGTGAATAACAGCTCAAGATGGACAAGCAGATTGCCGAATAGTCTGCTATACTTTTGCTAATATGCCAAGAATAGATAACCGAGCTGACAATGAACTCCGCCCCGTGCGTATAATCTTGGGGTACCAGAGTTTTGCCGAGGGTTCAGCTTTGATTGAACTGGGGCAAACAAGGGTGCTGTGCTCCGTAAGCATGGAAGAAAGAGTACCCATGTTTCTTAAAGGCAGTGGCCAGGGCTGGGTTACTGCGGAGTATGCTATGTTGCCTCGCTCCACAGTTACCCG
>JAUVXS010000024.1 GCA_030603485.1 Dehalococcoidia bacterium | reverse complement strand
GTTTATGGATAATCGCTACGCTAGGACAAGTAGCGACACAGGTACCACAGCCCTTACACAGAGCCTCGTTAATTCGGGATACCTTCTCATCCTCGATGAAAGAAATAGCACTGTAAGGGCAGAGAAGATTACAGATCCGGCAGCCAGAGCACTTCTCCTCGTCAATAACAGCGGTAGCTGCCTCAAGCTCTACCCTCCCCTTGCTAATCAAGGCTAAAACCCGTGCTGCTGCTGCTGACGCCTGGGCTACGGCATCAGGTATATCTTTCGGACCCTGGCAACAGCCAGCGATAAAAACACCGTCGGTCATGGTTGCCACCGGGTCGAGTTTAGGATGTCTTTCCAAGAAGAAGCCATCGGCACTTTGAGTAATACCGAACAGCTTCGCCACTTCCGCAGCATCTGCCCTCGGCTCCAAGGCCGTAGCCAGGATTACCACGTCAACTGGGACTCGGATAATCTTGCACAATAAAGTGTCTTCCCCACAGACTATGAGCTTTCCTTCCTCATCTTCATTGATTGCTCTATCGGTAACCTCAGCCACCTTCCCACGTATAAAGTTAACCCCCTCTTCGGAGAGCCGCTTATAGAATTCTTCATACGCCTTGCCGAAACAGCGCATATCTATATACATCTGGTAAACTTCAGCATCCGTTCTTTCCTTTATAAGGTGGGAATACTTGAGCGCATACATGCAGCACACTCGGGAACAATACTCGTGGTAGTTCTCATCGCGGCTACCTACACAGTGGATAATAGCTACGCTCTTTGGCTCTGAACCATCTTTAAGAACTATCTTGCCACTGGTAGGTCCCACAGCATTACATATCCTCTCGAATTCAAGCCCGGTGTAGACATTATCAAACCTCCCATAACCATACTGGGTAATAGGAGTGGGGTCAAAGGAATCGTAACCGGTAGTAACAATGATATTGCCTACTTCTACCTCGACAATCTGGTCAACCTGCTCAAAATCAATAGCGCCTAGCTCGCAGAATTTTTCGCATGCACGGCATTTTCCTTTGAGGAAATAAGCACAATGTTCTGTATCAATGACTGGTATATTTGGCACTGCCTGAGCGAATGGAGTATAGATAGCTTTTCTCTGACCTAAGCCCAAGTCAAACTCGCTATCTGCTTTCCAGGGACATTTAGTTACACATACACCACAGCCGTTGCACTTATCTTCATCCACATAACGAGCCTTTTTCCGAATCCTTGCTTTGAAACTGCCGACAAAGCCGGAGATTTCCTCTACCTCACTGTAAGTCATTAGTTCGATATAAGGATGCATACCTACCGAAGTCATCTTGGGCGTTAGAATACAGGCAGAACAGTCTAAAGTAGGGAAGGTTTTATCGAATTGAATCATATGTCCGCCAATGCTAGGGTCTCTCTCCACCAGATAAACCTTGTGCTCAGAGTCAGCAATTTCTAGGGCAGCCTGGATGCCAGCAATACCACCACCAATAATCAAAGTATTGGGATTAACCGGGACTTCCTTTATCTCCAAGGGCTGGTGATAATAAACGCGCCTTACAGCAGCGCTTACCAAGGCTTTAGCCTTTTCAGTAGCTTTCGTATGGTCTTCATTAATCCAAGAACAATGTTCTCGAATATTAGCCATCTCAAAGAGGTAAGGATTTACTCCCGCCTCCTGAATAGTGCGGCGGAAGGTTGGCTCGTGCATCAGTGGGGAACAGGAGGCAACTACAACTCGATTAAGGCCAAGTTCCTTAATATCCTCCTTAATCATATTTTGTCCTGGGTCAGAACACATAAATTTGTAATTGCGAGACACTACCACCGCAGGTAAGGTTGTAGCATACTTGGTTACCTCTTCTACATCCACTGTGTCAGCGATATTCAAACCGCAATGACAGACATAAGCACCAATTTTAACTTCTTCCATGTTGGCTCCTCCATTACTATATCGCTTCGGCAACAAGCTCAGAGATATCTTTAACCTGAATAGTCTCTGCCTTATCCATAGAGAGCACACTATCTCTGTAATTAAGAACGCAATAGGGACAAGCTACGGCTATTATATCAGCACCTTTTTCAACAGCTTGCTCCACCCTTATGTCAGAGAACCTTTCCCCTTTCGGCGTATCCATCCAGATCCTACCACCACCGCCACCACAACAAAGACCATCCTCACGAGCATCAGGGAATTCTATTAACTCCAGGCCAGGAATGCTTTGCAGAATCTCCCTTGGCTCATCGTAGACATCATTGTGTCTCCCCAAATAACAAGGGTCGGAATAGATTACCTTCTTGTTTATCTCTTTGGAGAGCTTCAATTTTCCATGCTCGATAAGTGAAGCCAGGTATTGGGTGATATGAATTACTTCGAATTTGCCTCCAAGCTCGGGATACTCATTTTTGAAAGTATGGTAGCAGTGCGGTGAAGAAACTACCACGGTTTTGACACCATTACGGGTAAAGAGATTAATATTGTTTTGAGCCAGACTTTGAAACGTATCTTCATACCCGGCCTTTCTAATTGCCTCGCCACAGCATTTTGCCTCGGTGCCTATAAGGCCATAATCAATCTTAAGCTTATTGAAGATTGTGGCAGTAGATCGAGCCACTGTTTTTACGTCAGGGTCATAGGACGGAACACAGCAAGGGAAATAAAGTATTTCGGTGCCTGAAGAAAAACTTTTCACCTTAAGGTCTTTAGCCCAGTCATCTCGCTTTTCCGGTGCCTCACCAAGTGGATTACCTACGCCGGCGATGTTCTTAGCTGAAATTCTCAGGGCATCAGGGACAACGCCGATGCCCAGGCTAGCTACGGCTCGGCGCATAGCTCTCATGACATCGATTATCTCTACACCTCGAGGACAGCGTTGAACGCAAGCTCGACAAGTGACGCAAGTCCAAACATCCTCGCTGCCAAAATCGGTTACACCAAGCTGAGCTTCATGCATGATGCGGCGAACGAGAAAACTTCGGACCAAGTTCCAGGGACAAATACCGGTGCAAAGACCACACTGGTAACACAATTTGAGTGGGTCACCACCAGCTTCGAGTATCACATCTGTAGCTTCTTTGTAAGGACTTAACGTTTCCATCTCAACCTCGACTTTTCAAAGATTTGCCAAAAAAAGGGGTGGCTCTCACAAAAACATTGTAACCACCCTTTTCTTCCGTAACATAAATTGAAGCACGGCGAGCCAGTATAACAAACCCTGTTAAATAACGCAAACTTCTGTGCTAGCCTTCTGGCAAAATGGTTGGTGGTTTATTTTCTAAGAGTTTTTATTACATTGGGTTCGGGGGCAGATGAGAGAATTCCTTATGATGCCACCATTGTGTGACCATCTTGTCAGCTAAACTAGACCTACCACGAGTCGCTAGTATGGTAAAAGAAAGGGGTCAGCTACCTTATAAGATGTCTGACCCCTTTATGCCAGTCAGATCTACCATTCTTTTGTCGCAATTCTAACTAACCTGGCCTTTAGCGCTTGCTTCTTTTTTGTGCAAGGCTTCCCTGCGAGCAGATAGCTTGACTAACTTTCGCTCCAGGGCATCCTGCATGAGTTGATCAAACTCACAGGTTGCGCATTGAAACAGACGGGTGCAAAGCCGATAGGAAATGTCACCCTTGAGGGCATAACGGCAAACCCTCTGAGGTGCCGGCAGTTCCTTGAGCCTCTCCAGAGCCTCATCGAGCTCCGGCGCTTCGCCAGTGGCTATTTTCTCCTGCATCGTCTGGTCAAACTCGCAGGTGAGGCAGTCATAGTTCCGGGTGCAGATCCTGTAAGAGACCACTCCCATCTTTGCCCAGACACACTCCTTGACCTTCGCTGCCTCTTCAACAGCACCCTCGCCTTCAGGTACCTCAACCGCTGGCTGCACCAGTGCTTCCTTCGCCCTTCGGACCCAGATTCGAGTTTCTATGTGTCCTGGGGCGACGTGTAAAATGGACTGAAATTCTCTTAGTGCCTCCTTATAGCGGCCTGCTTCGAAGTAAGCCTGGCCTTGCTCAAAGTGGGCAGGAATTTCCTCCTTCGTTATGGCTATGATTTCCTCAACCTCGGCCTCCTCAACTACTGCAGCTTCTGCTGCGGCCTCCTCAACCTTACTCTCCTCAGGTTTTACCTCCGCTTGAACGGGACGGAGAACCTCCTGAATTGCCCTCTCCAGTGCATCGGGGGCAAAGGGCTTTACTATGTAATCAATTGCGCCCATTTTCATTGCTTCCACTGCTGTCTCCACGGAAGGATAAGCGGTGATGACTATGCCCTTGATCTTCGGGTCTTTCTCCGTGGCTTCCTTCAATACCTCTAGCCCATCCTTTCCCGGCAGCCTCAGGTCAAGAACGGCGACACTGAACTCTTTTTTCCCAATCTTCTCCAGCGCCTCTTCACCTTCTTCAGCAGTCTCTACTTCATAGCCTCCGTCCTTAAGCCAGTCCCTGAGCGATTCACGCATGATAGCTTCGTCTTCAACGATTAATACTGGTTTCATTTCTTTCACCTCCTTTTGTTGTTTTATTGGGATTGTCTTTTTATTCATTTTCATCTCCTTCACCCTTTGGTATTGCAATTTTCTTGCCAAAATAAAAACGCTACCCGAATTTTCGGGTAGCGTTTGCTACCTAGGAGGACTAAAAATTTCTTGTATCTTTGCCGCTTGTAAAGAAATTAATCACATATTGTCTAATTTCTTTACATTGAAATCATACTCCTTAGCCTTGTTATAGAGTGTCATTCTACTGATTCCCAAGATTCTGGCCGCCTCGCTATAATTCCCACCAGCTTTGCGAAGGACATTCAAGACATGGTTTTTCTCTACTTCCTTCAGATTTTTCCCTGTTGAAGCTAAACGAACCAGTGACAGATTTTCCTGAGGCAGATCAGCAACTGTGATAATGCTATCCTTAGCCAGGATGACTGCCCTTTCAATGGCGTTTTCCAGTTCACGAACATTGCCGGGCCAGTCATAATCAAGCAGAAACTCCATAGCATCGGGGGAGAACCCGGTAACCTCTTTCCGATTATCCGCGGCAAACTTGTTCAAGAAATGCTCAGCTAATAGAGGGACGTCTTCCTTTCTTTCCCTCAAGGGAGGCAATTCAATGTTAACTACATTAAGCCGGTAATAAAGGTCCTCTCGGAATTCCTGCTTTTCTATAGCTTTTCTTAAGTCCTTGTTAGTCGCCGAAATAACTCTTACATCAACCCTGATTGGTTCATTGCCACCGACGCGGGTAAATTCTTTTTCCTCTAAGACCCTTAACAGGTGTACCTGGATATTGGCACTCATCTCGCCGATTTCATCCAAAAAAATCGTCCCCCCGTTGGCGAACTCGAATTTACCTTTCTTTTGAGTGTAAGCCCCGGTAAAAGAACCCTTCTCGTGACCAAACAGCGCACTTTCCAAGAGACTTTCTGGCAAAGCCGCACAACTGACGGCTATGAAGGGTTTGTTGTGACGACTGCTCTGCGACTGGATGGCACGTGCTACCAACTCCTTCCCTGTGCCGCTTTCGCCTGTGATCAATACTGTGGCGTTGCTTTTGCCCACAATCTTTATTAGCTCAATCAGCCGCTGCATCTTGGGACTCTTAGTAATGATATTCTCAAAGTGGTAACGGTCTTCCAATCTCTGACGCAGGGCAAGGTTTTCCTCAACTAGTTCCTGATGTTCAGCTAATTTCTTGACTAATAATTCAGTCCTCTCGGGGCAAAAAGGCTTCTCAATGTAATCGTAAGCTCCTTCCTTCATAGCGGTGATGGCGGTGGGAATGCTGGCATAGGCTGTGATGATAATAACCTCAATCCCGGGCTGCCTCGCTTTAGCCCTTTTCATCAGCTCAATACCATCCATACCCGGCATTACCAGATCGGCAATCATGATAACTGGCTTTTCCTTCTCGATTACCTTTAACGCCTCGTGCCCGCTTTCTGCGGTGAAAACCTGATAGTCAGCATCCTTGAGCCAGTCGCCTAGCGACTCGCGGACAATAGCCTCATCATCAACTACGAGTATTTTGACCTTTTTCATCGTTGTGGCCTCCCAAATAGACGCTGAAGGTGGTTCCCTTTCCCACCTCACTTTGTACTGCAATTCTTCCCTTGTGCCTCTCAATAATCCCGTGGACTACTGCCAATCCCAAGCCTACACCCTTGCTCTTTTCCTTGGTAGTGAAGAAAGGGGTGAAAAGCTTGCCCATGTTCTCTTTTGAGATACCAGAGCCTGTATCCTGGACATCGACCCCGACCTCACCATCCACCGCCGAGCTGCGAATGGTCAGCTTGCCCCCATCAGGCATTGCCTGAATAGCATTAAGAGTGAGATTGGTAAATATCTGCTGAAGCTGGTCAAAATCAGCCATAACCTTGGGTAAGGAAGGACTGAACTCTTTTACAACCTCAACGTTGTGAAGTTGAGCTTGATGGCCTACCATGGCCAAAACCTGTTCTATAACCTGGTTGATATCCACAAGCCTCAACATCGGCTCGGTTTGTCGTGCAAAATCCAAGAGGTTTCGGATTATCCTCGAGCAACGGCTCACCTCCGATTCCATCTTCGAAAGGTAATCTAGAGATTCTTCCTTCCTAAAGGTGTCACCAGCTATTTTCTTTGCCAGCAACTTGGTGTACATCAGGACTCCGGCCAGAGGATTATTGATTTCGTGAGCGATGGAGGCAGCCATCTGCCCCAGCGAGGTCATCTTTTCAATCCTGATGAGTTCATCTTGGGTGCCTTGTAATCTCTCGACCAGGTAAGGCCAGCACATCTCAATTTCAGCCACTCCCCGACAGACAGCTATAGCCAGTTCACGGCAAGAATTGTAGCCGCAGGCTCCGCAGTTGACCTGGTCTTCGATCTTTAGCTTATTGATCTGCCCCAGGATGTTGCTGATCTCATCCTCCTTAGGGATGGGTAACTCAGTATGGCGGTCGGTGAATTTGCGACTGAGGTCAATTCCAGCATATTTCTCGACGTCGCTCTGTGTTTGGGCCTCGTCTGCTTCCTCTAAAGCATAATCAACTATTAACCTTCTCCGCTCAAAAAGGCTTAGATTGTTATCTATAGCAGGTCCATCTATGCAACCCTGGCAGAAGAATATGTCCAGAAACTTGGTCTTGGTCTTGCCCTCAACAAACTCTCGAAGGCAGCTAATGGAACGGTCAATACCTTCGGCTATAACAATTTCGCTTGATAGAATATCTGCGGAAATCCCTGTTATCTTGAGTAAACCTCCAGGCACAGGCCATAAGCGACCGAGGCTTGGTTTGGGACCAGATAATTCCCCATCCTCCTCAAAAAGCGGCTCGATTCCCTTCGTTGCCAACATCTCGCTAAGTTCAGGGAAGGTTAGAACAGCATCAATGACTCCCTTGACCATTTCATCCTCGCTTTCAGCTTTCTTGGCAACACAGGGACCAATGAAGACCACTTTGGCCTCAGGATTGTACTGCCATTTAATAACTCTGCCCATGGCCACTGTCGGTGAGACGATGGGTGCCAGGTTATCTATTAGCTGAGGATAAAACTTCTCAATGAAGGAAACCATAGCTGGGCAAGTGGAGGAGATAACAGGTTTCTCTCTATTTTCCGCCAAAAGTCGTCCGTACTCACGACAGATCAGTTCGGCACCAAAGGCAGTTTCCATTACCTCATTGAATCCCAGCTTCTTCAGGGCAGAGACTATTTGCTTCGGCCTGATGCCTGGAAAAGCAGCCGGTAATGTAGAGGAAAGGATAGCAATCACCGGGGAAGGCTGTCCCAATAACTGCCATACGACATCTATGTCATTCCTGGCTTGTTTTGCTCCTATAGCGCATATGTTGAGACAGTAACCACAAGCAACACATAGCTCATCCATAACCCTCGCTATCCCTTCTTTCACTTTGATCGCCTTAACCGGACAACTACGAACGCAGGCATAGCACCCTTGGCATTGCTCTTCTATCGTATAGATAAAACCCATGCTTGTCCTCCAGTTGTTTATTGCCTAGCTGTCTTTTTCCTTTTCCACGCCGCCGCTATTTTTAGCTCCTCCCTTAGGTTTGCTACCGAGCGACGGGAAATAGAAACGCCAAATTTTTGCTCAAGTTTGGCTTTAATCGCTTCATCAGAGAGGAATTCTTCCCCTGTTTCAAGGAGTTGCTTGACCAGTTCCTTCCTGAACCTTCTCGGCCGAGGAAAGAAATCCTTAAGAGCTTTCTCTTCACCCCCAGGCGTATCAAGGCTTTTACCGCTAATAGCGCGGCTAATCGAGCTTGGAACAAGCCCGATCCTTTCGGCTAGCTCCTTTTGGCTAAATGGCAGGAGAGCTTTGCCGTTACCAGATTCGAAATAGGGTGCTTGCTTTTCCACAATTCCATGCAGTATCCGAGTTACTGTGTCTTTACGGCTATTGATTAGTTCTAGTCTCTTAAATAGCTGCCTTATCTCCCTCGCCTCAGCGGCACTGAAAGCTCCATTCTCTTTCAATTCTTCGAATCTCTCATAGTCAATCGAATATCTTCCCCGAGCATAAGAGGGTGAAAGATAGCCAATGACAAATCCCTCTGGCCCCCTTTCTATCGAAGCGACCTTGGAGTAGTAAATTCCATGTCCTGAATTAAGAGTAGAAGGGTGGTAAAACTCGCTCATAATGGAGAATTCATTAATGAGGCTGTTTATCTTGTCAACCTCTGGAAGCTCCAAATTGCACTCTTGAGCAATCTCTTCTACGCTTACCCCAGGTTCAGGATATAAGAAATAGCGCTTAAAATTCTCCAGCCCTATTTTTTGTATCTGCCGTACTATATCCTCCTTGTCATATAAAATGGATTCGATATCAAGAGTACCCGTGCCGGCGGCAATTTCTTCATTAAGCTGATAAAACTGAGAGGAAAGATCCGTCTTAGGATATCTCTGATAGTGAACTATTCTCTCCTTCCGATATAACTTTTTAAACAAGGGGCTGCTTTCTACCTCAATGGTAAGCCTGTTGAACTCCTCTTCAGGCATCTCCAGTAAATTAGCCTGTTCCAGTCGGATAATCAATTTGAGCTCTTGCCGCGCCTGCAAGGATTGTGTTTGTTGAATCTCCAGGTTACCCATTGTATAATAATTGTACACTATATGGACTATATTGTCAAGAAAATTTATCTTTTATGGGATATCACCCCGGTTAGGAGGTTATCAGAGAGCAGACAAGGCTTTCACGTCCCTTAGTGAGGCTTTATTGTTCTACGCCACGTTCAGTTGTTATTGAGCCCAATACTCCGTTGATTAACCGGGGGGAAGAATCGCTTCCGAATTCCTTGGCTAACTCTATAGCCTCATTTATAGCTACCTTAAATGGAGTTTTATCACTAAATAGAATTTCGAAAATAGCCAGGCGCAAAATATTTCTATCGATGATAGACATCTGTTCTGGGGGGAAGGCAGGGGCAAATTTTTTAATGAGAGCATCAAGCTCAGATTTGTTCTGTAGCACTCCTTTCACAAGCTCCTCACTAAAGTTAAGTGCCTCTTGAGCCAGTGTTTCACCTGCTCTTAAGCGAGCTAAAGCTTCCTCCACCTTATGTTTCGTGCAATCAAGCCCATAAAGCGCCTGGAGAGCAGCGATTCTTGCCTGTCGCCTGATACCAGCCATTAGTTAGTTGGACTCTCTTTACCTGCTAGCTGTGCGATATCCTCAATTCCTGATATATTGAAAGTTTGGAGTTCTGAATTGATTCGCCTGATTAAACCGCTAAGCACTCTCCCGGGACCTATCTCATAAAAGGTGGTGACCCCGCTAAGCATCATATATTCCACCGACCCTTGCCATTGGATGCAATTACGAAGCTGCTTCACCAGCTCTTCTTTTAGCGAATCAATGTCGGTTAACGGCCGAGCAGTCACATTGGATATTATGGGGATGGCTGGTGGGCAGAACTCAAAGCTCGAGACGATTTTACTGAATTCAGCTATGATTGGCTCCATTAAGGCAGAATGAAAAGCCCCGCTAACCCTCAAAGGAATAGCACGAGCACCTTTTGTTCTGGTTAGTTTATCAGCCTCAGCCAAAGCTTGGGCGGCACCACTAATCACAATTTGCCCGGGACAGTTTATATTGGAAATTTCAGTTCCACTATGGAGGCTTATATCTTTAACTGTTTCTTCATCAAGCCCTATTACAGCCAGCATGCTCCCGGGCTTTTTTAGCCCGGCTTCATACATTAATCTACCTCTTTCCCTAACAAGCAAAACAGCATCGGCCAGGCCCAGTACACCAGCAGCAACCAGAGCGGTATATTCGCCTAAACTGTGCCCAGCAACAAAAGCGGGAGAAGGAAAGTTAGCTATAGCTGCCTCTTCAAGCGCTTGAAGGCAGGCAATGCTGGTAACTAGTATCGCTGGCTGGACGTTATGCGTCTTGGTCAATTCCTCATCTGGACCTTCAAAACATAAACGGGAGAGGGGAAAGCCCAAAGAAGCGTCAGCTTCATCAAATACTTCTCTGGCTGAAGCATAGCTGTTATACAGGTCTAACCCCATGCCAGTGCTTTGAGAGCCTTGCCCGGGGAAAATATGGGCTACCTTGGATAACTCGGCCATGCTAACTATTTCTTTTTGGCGGGCTTGACCTCAATTACTTCTCTATCATCGTACCAGCCACAGTTGGGGCAAACACGGTGAGATAACTTAGAACTGTGACAATGTGGGCACACATCCATAGCAGGCAGAGTTAGTTTAAGATGGCTGCGCCTCTTTCCCTGGCGTGATTTAGCGTATTTTTTCTTAGGTAATGCCATGTGAATTCGCCTCCTTTATTCCTGGGCAGTCAGGTCGACACAGGGGTTTCATGGGCAAATTTAACAAAGTATATTGCCGTATTAACTCGCCCAGGTCAAGTGTATTTTTATCATCAATAATGAACTCTTCCGATTGTTCCGGCGAGGAGAGTGCTGAATCACCAGACACATCAGATATGGGAAGAAATTCTTCTTCAGCAGTGAAACTTATAGGGAATAAGAATGTATCAAGGCAGCGGCTGCATATGAGTTTTACCTCAGCAGTGAATTTACACTGAACTAAGACTCCCCGATTGAGATGAATCACCTTTGCCTTTCCTTCAACAAAACCTTCAACTTCCTCATTAATTATCCCAGTTATATCATGTCTTTGGCTAGAGCCAACAGGCTCTTTCAGCAACTGAGCTACATTTATCAAAGCCTTCAGAGGTTCTCTTTCCATCTGTCATAGCCTAGAACTTTAGATCCAGTACAAAGTATAATAACTATTTATAAGAGGTTCAAGTTTTGGAAATAGAAAACGATTATTTTGTCACCCTGAGCGGAATGAGATTCTTCCCCTTCACTTCGTTCAGGGTCAGAATGACAGAAGGGAGTGCTAAACAGCCTTGGAGACAGAAAAACTGAAGCTAAAGATAAAAGATAGCGTCGAATTACAAAGGAATCAGCTTATCCAGTTGAGCATTAATATCCATGATAACCCTGAGTTGGGCTTCCAGGAGGATAAGGCGTCGGCTTGGCTTACTAGCTACCTTGAAGACAGTGGATTTCGGGTAGAGCGAGGCATTGCCGACTTGGCTACAGCCTTTCGAGCGACATATGGCCAGGGGAGCCCAAGGATAGCCCTGCTTGCCGAATATGATGCTTTGCCCGAAATAGGACATGGATGTGGGCATAACATAATAGCTACTTCGGCAGTCGGTGCTGCTGTGGCCAGTAAATCTATCATTGACCAGTCAGGAGGCAGTGTTGTGGTTCTGGGTGCTCCTGGAGAGGAAGTCTTCGGTGGCAAGATAGATATGGTAAAAGCCGGAGTCTTCAAAGAAATAGACGTGGCTATGATAGTGCATCCCGGTAGCCGAAACATGGTAACCATACAGGCACTTGCCTGTAGCTCCTTGGAGGTGGAATTTTTTGGTAGGTCAGCTCACGCCGCTGCCCAACCCCACAAGGGTATAAATGCCCTTGAAGCTATGATTTTAGCTTTCACTGCTATAAATTCATTGCGCCAACACATAAAGGGGGAGGCACGCATCCATGGCATAATTACTGATGGAGGTGAAGCACCCAATGTAGTGCCTGCTCATAGTGCTGCTCTGTTTATGATACGTGCTCCAGATGATGATTATCTTGCTGAGTTGAACGACAAGGTTCTAAATTGTTTTACGGGAGCATCTATAGCTAGCGGGGCAAGATTAGAATATAGATGGAAAGACAAGACTTATGCTCCGATGAAAAATAATGCCACTTTGGCTCAGTTATTTAGCCAAAATCTAGAATCGCTGGGACGACGTGTCGAAGCTTTCAGCCCTGGCTTTGGCTTTGGCAGCACAGATATGGGAAACGTCAGTCAAGTGGTACCAAGCATACATCCTATGATAGCCATAGCTTCGCCTGAGGTGCTAATACATACACAGGAGTTTGCTTATGCAGCCGCCTCTGAAACGGGACACGAGGGCTTAACGGATGCAGCCAGGGCAATGGCTATGACTGTGGCAGATATACTCCAGCCAGGAATGCTTGATAAGATTAGGCAAGAGTTCTACCGTGGTTAGAGTGGGCATTTCCAACCTAAAGGTAAAAGTCGATGGTATAATTAATTGGTGTAGAGCTTGTCCTAATTTGTGCGAATTTACTCAAATCTCTGTGGAGGGCAGGTTTCTGGCCAGGTGGGGGGATGCTGTGACCTTTGGGAAGGAGTGGCTATAAATTAAAGCTGTGAATAACAATTACCATGTAGTCATAATTGGTGGTGGGCCGGCGGGACTCACAGCCGGGCTATATTCCGCCCGCTCAAGGTTCAATACTTTGCTTATCGAAAAGGGAATAATTGGCGGGCAAATAACTAACGCTGAGCGAGTGGAGAATTACCCTGGCTTTCCCAAGGGTATCTCAGGTATTGATTTAGGACAACTTATCCATGAGCAAGCCACTAGCTATGGGTTGGAAACTTTGCTTGCCGAGGTTACCAAAGCAGTGCCCAGCCAGAGGCATAATCTGGTCAGCACCAGCGAAGGCGATTTTGCAGCTGAGTCGATAATCATTGCCTCTGGCTCGCAATTTCGTAAACTGGGCGTGCCTGGAGAAGATGAATTTGTAGGCAAGGGAGTATCATATTGTGCTACCTGTGACGGCCCTTTATTCAAAGACAAAACAGTGGCTGTAATAGGTGGCGGCGATGCCGCCATCACTGATGCTCTCTATTTGAGCAAGTTTGCTTCCTCGGTTAAGGTTATCCACCGTCGCAGCCAACTTCGAGCCAACAAGATAATTCAGGAAAGAGCTATGGTCGAGCCAAAGATAGAGTTTATCTGGGATACTCTAGTAACCCAAATTGAGGGTGATGGGGTAGTCAAGCAACTGATGCTAAAAAGCACCAAAAATGCTAAAATATCAATATTAGAGCTAGCAGGTGTTTTTGTGGCTATCGGCTCAGAGCCCAATAGTGCTCAGTGGCGTGGATTGTTGCCTTTGGACGAAGGAGGCTACATAATCACCAATGAAATCATGGAAACGAGGATTCCAGGAATATTTGCTGCTGGAGATGTCCGCCATAATTCAGCCAGGCAGGCGATAACTGCTGCTGGAGACGGCGCTACTGCTGCTATGTCGGCAGAGAGATTTCTGTCATTCTGAGAGAAGCGAGGAATTTTATGAAAGTTGTTTTGCTAGAGGACCTCCCTGGAAAGGGAAAGGCTGGAGAGATAAAAGAGGTAAGCAAAGGCTATGCCAGGAATTTCCTTTTGCCTCATGGTTTAGCTTTGGTAGCCACTCCCATGGTCATTAAGCAAGTAGAGTCCAAGCTAGAAGAGGAGAGACTTGAGGAAGATATTGACCGAGATAAACTGGTTGAACTGGCTCAGCAAATTGAGGGAAAGGAAATTCGTTTTAAAGCTCGCATGGGTGCCGGAGAACGCTTGTTTGGCTCTATTACCGCTGCCGACGTAGCTGAAGAATTAAGTCAGGCCACAGGTTCTGTTATTGATAAAAAGAAGATAGACATAGAGAAATCTTTACGCAAAACAGGCAGCTATGAAGTAGCCGTTAAGTTAGCCAGCGACCTTAATCCGCAAATTACAGTGGTTATCGAGGAGGAGAAAGAGAAAGGGAAAAAGACAGAGAAAAAGGCAGAGGCAGAGAAAGAGAAAGGGAAAAAGACAGAGAAAAAGGCAGAGGCAGAGAAAGAGAAAGAGAAGAAAGCAGAGAAGAAGGCAGAGACAGAGAAAGAGACAGAGAAAGAGACAGAGAAAGATTAGGCATGGCAGAGGAAAAATTACCACCCCACGATATTGAAGCTGAGGAGGCAGTAATTGGGTCTCTGCTTATTGACCCTGATGCCATATTGAAAATTGCCGCTTCCCTCAAGCCCGAGGATTTTTTTTCAGAAACAAATCGGGTGATTTACCATGCTTGTCTCTCTCTTTATCAACGCAATGAAGCCATAAATCAGATTACGGTGGCTCATGAGCTTGCTCGTCAAAATAGGTTAGAGGAAATCGGCGGCGCTGCCTTTTTATCTCATTTGATATCTATTGTGCCCACGTCTTTGCATGTTGAACATTATGCCCAGATAGTATCCAATACAGCGATGATGCGGAGACTTATCACCGCTGCAGGACAAATTGCAGCCATCGGATATGACGCTGGCCCAGATGTGGAAAGTAGCCTCAATGACGCTGAAGACATCCTGTTTAAAGTGCGAGCCAGGCAGGGTCTTCGAGGCCTTATTCCAATTCGTGAGGCTTTAGGTCAATATTTTGAGGAAGCTGGGCAGCCTACTACGCTTAGGGAAGGGGAAGTACCTTATGTTCTAACCGGCTTCACCGCCTTGGACAATTCTTTGGGGGGGTTGCAGAAGACTGACTTAATCGTTTTAGCCGCCAAGACTAGTCTGGGTAAGACTAGTTTAGCTCTAAATGTTACCAGGAATGCCGCTATTAACCAAAAGGCTTGCATTGCGCTATTCAGTTTGGAGATGTCTCGAGAGGCAGTAGTGCAAAGGTTTCTCGGTAGTGAATCAAGGGTAGATTCTGAGCGTATAAGGTTGGGACGCTTTAGTGAGAATGATGAGGTAAAAATCATGGAAGCTAGCGGGATCCTATCCGAGGCGCCGATTTATATTGATGATTCTCCTATGCTTCGGGTTGTAGATATAAGGAGCAAGGCACGGCGACTTCACTTCGAACGCGGCATCGACCTGATCATTGTGGATTATCTGCAACTGATACAAGGCGACGACA
>JAUVXS010000027.1 GCA_030603485.1 Dehalococcoidia bacterium | reverse complement strand
GCCAAGCACGGTGGAACGTTTCTGCGGTGAAACGTGGCCGATGATATAGGACTCCACCACCGGCATGCCTGCATGCATGGCGATGCCCATGAGCAACAGGACAAAATAAAGGCTCATGCCCAGGGACACGTGATTGAGAAGGTAAATCGCCGGCCCCGAGATAAGGCCAACGGCGATTATCACCGGAATTCTCCCCAAGCGGTCGGATATGTAACCTCCCAGAGGGCCACCCAAAATACCCCCAAAATAGGCGATTGACAGCAGGGCAGCGCCTTGCTCCTCACTGGCGCCGAGCACATCAACCGCGTAGAGCGGGATGAACTGGAGCGTGGACTGAATCAGCACCATGCTGGTAATGCCAATGATGATAAATGCCGACAGCCGACGCAGCTCGCCTGGCCCAGATAGCTCTGCAGCCGAAGCTTCGGCTTCCTTTCCCTTAGCAGTGCCAGCATAACCCATCTTACCCAGGAGCAGGTGAAATATGATGCCGAAGGACAGAGTCGGGATAGCTGCAGCCATAAATGTACCTCGCCAGCCCAGAGCACTGGCAACGCCGGCCGCGATGAGCGGCGCCAGAAAAAAGCTGGTGGTGCCACCTACCTGATGGATTCCCAGCGTCCTTCCTCGGTACTCCGGTTTAACCGAGGCAGATAGAAGAGGTGATGCCGAGGGATGGTAACCTCCCCCCGCCAGCCCCATAACAACCAGCAGAAGCGCCATGACGATGTAGTTCGGGGAAAGACCAATCAGAAGGCCGGTAAAGGCTACTCCGGCCACGCCGATGGTGAGCAGGTTCCTGGAGCCGAGGCGGTCAGCAGCCAAGCCCGCGGGAAGCTGACTGATGCCATAGGCAATACTATAGGCAGAGACTAGCCCGCCCGCCTGTGTGTATGAGAGAAAAAAATCACGACGGATGAAGGGAAGAAGAGGAGAGAGCAACGCCGTCATCACATGATGACTAAAGTGGGCTAGCGTGAATAGCGGCAGCAAGCTAGTAAGAAATGAACCAACCCCGCTGCGCTTCTGAATTCTTGTCATTCTTTCGTACTGTGCTCAGATTCGGCCATAAGCAGAGCAAGATTGTGTATCTTTGGCGGCCTGCTGTCAAGAATTAATCCTTTTTGCCCAATTGTGTAAATTCCGGCTGTTTGATATATACTGGTTATTGCCCTTTGCTTTGGTAGGGGCACTATGGTGCCCCAGTTCAAAATAGTTTCCGATTTTCGTCTTCGATGGCATAGACAATACTTTAACATGGTGTGGCCTGATGGTGGAGGATGTCAGAACAGAAATACCTCCGGTGAGTGTAGATGCAATAATCCGATGAGGTTGAACTAGTTTAGCCCTCTGCCTCCTTGATTACTTACACAAAAGTATAATCAAGTCGCTAACATTGGTCCCTGTCGGTCCCGTCCTTAATAAATTCCCAACTGCTTCAAGAGCATGATAAGAATCGTTGTTATTTAACACCTCTGCCACATCGATACCTTTTTCCCCTAAGCGAGTCATTGTTTCTCCATCTACAATCCCTCCTGCGGCATCAGTGGGACCATCCGTACCATCTGTAGCAACAGAAGCTATTACAACATTATTCAATCCCCGTATGCCGCGGGCAGCGGAAAGGGCTAGCTCTTGATTTCTTCCACCCAATCCCCTTCCCTTCACGTGAACAACGGTCTCCCCACCTAAAATTATGACACAGGGCCTTTTCACGGGCCGGTCTCTGGAAACAATCTCCCGTGCAATAGCGCTTAAAAATGGCCCTGCTTCACGTGCTTCGCAGTCCAGAGTTGTTGTAAGTATCATTGAATTGTAGCCCAATTGTTCGGCAGCTACTTGGGCAGCTTCACAAGCTATGGAAATACTGCCCACTATCCTTGCTTCAACATTCTCAAGTGATTTTGGTGTCTCCTTCTTCAAAGCATTTAAAACTCTGGATGGAAGTTTTATGTCATACTTCTCTATTATTCTCAGGGCATCCTGAGAGGTCGTGAAGTCGGGATAAGCGGGGCCAGAAGCGATGGTGTCTAATCTATCACCAATGACGTCGGAAAGCACAAGGGAAAAAATCCTGGCAGGATGTACAGTCTCAGCGAAATGTCCCCCCTTGACTCTGGAAAGATGTTTACGTACTGCGTTTATCTCTAGGATTGTGGCTCCTGACCTTAAAAGCTGGTCGGTTATACTTATCAAGTCCTCCAGTTCGACATTCTCGGCAGGAAGTTCAAAAAGAGAAGACCCACCGCCAGAAACTAAGAATAACAGCAAATCCCCTCCTTTGAGGTCTTTTACCATATCTAACACCCTCTTTGTCGCCTGGATAGTATCCTTATCTGGTATTGGATGACCGGCTTCGAATATTTCAAAACCTTCAATGTTCCCCATCGAATGTTTGTACTTCGTTATGACGATACCTTCAGAAACGCGGTTCTCCAGGCTTTCCCTTGCAGCCCTCGCCATCCTCCAGGCAGCTTTCCCTATGGCCAGGACCCTTATGTTTCCCTCACTTTCAAGATTTTCCAGGGCCTTCTTGACCGCATTTTCAGGATAAACTGCCTGAATAGCCTCCTCAACGATTCTTAAGGCATCTTCCCTCATGTTCATATTATCTCAAGTTTTATAGAAGTATCGGCTGATTTCACTCCATATAATAGAAGATATGATGAATAAATCAAGCCTGTTTCGGGCAAACGGATTCTCCTGATGCCATGGCATAGAGACTACCATTGCTTGAATGACCCGAGAATGATTAGTACGACAAAAATGATAGTATCGCCACGCCTGGACAAGTGCTGGAATTTGAATTGCTGGGGCATATATAGATGGTTTAGCTTCACCCAATTGCGCAAATTCCCGCTGTCTGATATATACTGGTTATTGCCCATTGCTTTTGTGGGGGAACTGTGATGTCCCAGTTCAAAATAGTTTCCGATTTTGGTCTTACCGGCGACCAGCCGCAGGCCGTAGATAAGCTGGTTGAAGGTTTGAACAAGGGTCACCGGGAGCAGACGCTTCTTGGAGTTACCGGAAGTGGCAAGACCTTCACCATGGCCAATATCATAGAGAAAGTACAGAGACCAACTCTAGTTCTTTGTCACAACAAAACCTTGGCCGCTCAGCTAGCAACCGAGTTCAAGGAATTCTTCCCTGAAAGCGCTGCGGAGTATTTTGTAAGCTACTACGACTATTATCAGCCGGAGGCTTATATCCCCAGCACCGATCTCTATATTGAGAAAGAAACCGACATAAATGACGAGATTGACAAACTACGACATGCCGCTACCATGTCCCTCTTTACCCGCCGAGATGTAATTATTGTCGCTTCGGTCTCCTGTATTTACAGCCTGGGTGCGCCTGAGGAATATCGGAGCTTTGTCCTTACTATTGAAAAAAACAAAAGCTATAAGCGAGACAAACTGGTCCGCCGTCTGGTGGATATGCAATACGAAAGAAATGACTATGATTTCACCAGAGGTAGATTCCGTATTCGGGGCGACATTCTAGAGATTCAGCCGGCTTACAAGGAAACAGCCATCAGAATCGAATTCTGGGGGGACGAGATTGAGCGTATTGTGGAGGTTGACCCTCTAACCGGTGAAGTACTGGCTCATTGCGAGCAAGTGGATATTTACCCCGCAAAGCACTTTGTTACCTCTCACGAAAAATTGCTGGCGGCAGTCGAGGATATTAAAGTCGAGCTAGAAGAAAGATTAAAGGAGTTAGAAGGACAGGGGAAGCTACTGGAAGCCCAGAGACTTGAAGCACGGACCCATTATGATATTGAAATGCTTCAGGAAGTAGGGTACTGCACCGGAGTGGAAAATTACTCCCGACATCTCCAGAGACGGGCGCCGGGAAGCATACCCTGGACTTTGCTGGATTACTTTCCCGATGACTTCCTGTTGTTCATCGATGAATCCCATATGACCCTGCCACAGATAAGGGGCATGTACCGTGGTGATATTTCTCGAAAGCAGACGCTGGTTGATTACGGCTTTCGCCTCTCTTCAGCCCTGGATAATCGCCCATTGAATTTTGAGGAGTTCAACAAGCACATCAACCAGGTTATTTATGTCTCTGCTACACCCAAGCCCTATGAATATGAACACAGCCAACAAGTAGTGGAGCAGTTAGTCCGCCCCACTGGTTTACTGGAACCTACCGTGGAGGTTAAGCCAGTTAAGGGACAAATTGATGACCTTATTTATCAGATAAGAAGCAGAGTAGCTAAGGGGGAGCGTTGTTTGGTAACTACCTTGACCAAGCGAATGGCCGAGGAACTAAGCGACTACTTGAAAGAGCTGGAGATTAAAACTCATTACTTGCATTCGGAGGTAGAGACTTTGGAGCGGGTGGAAATTCTCCGTGACCTCCGCCTCGGCGTCTATGATGTGGTAGTGGGCATCAATCTCCTCCGTGAGGGGTTGGACTTGCCTGAGGTGAGCCTGGTAGCCATACTCGATGCTGATAAAGAAGGCTTCCTCAGGTCTGAGGAAGCGCTCATCCAGACCATGGGACGTGCTTCCAGACACATCAACGCTCATGTCATAATGTATGCCGACAGCATTACCCAATCCATGCAAAAGGCGATAGAGGAAACCAGGCGCCGCCGTCAGATTCAAGAGGCTTACAACAAGGATCACGGCATAACTCCCCTGGGAATCAAAAAGGCAATTAAGGATATAACTGAGAGAATTCAAGCAGTAGCAGAGGCAAGGAGCCCTTATACGGTTACTCCTATTTCTAAGGATGAAATAAGCCAGCTCATCAAGCAACTGGAATCTCAGATGAAAGCTGCGGCCAGGAATCTGGAGTTTGAAAAAGCTGCCATGATTCGCGACCGCATTATCGAATTAAGAAAAGACGAAGAGCTAATTCCTCCCATCATGAAGCGCTAATCGAGACAGCCGGTCGCCAGGGGTTGTACCCACTTGAGGCCACTCCTTTGTCCTTCTAGCTGAGGAAATCACCCCATTTCGTCTCACACCCCTCTATAGCCTGGAATGATAAATGTGGCGACTCTATTTCATTGATGGCCAGTCGGCATAGATGACTGTAGACACAGTGCCAGCGCTTTGTATCAGGTATCTGGCCGACAGGAGCCGCTGCACAGACCAGGACTAAAGTAACGTAATAACAGGTACAAATGGGCGATTGACACTTTCCAAAGCCTAAGCCATAGTATAGTTTGGTATAGTTGAGTAGTTTTAGGGAAAAAAGATATGCCTTTTTCTATTAATGATAAGACCTATTACAGGACAGCTGAGGTCTGCCGGATGGTCGGCATCAGTAGAAGTACTCTCTTCAGGTGGTTAAAAGAGGGGATAGTTGCCGATGTTGAGTATCGGGACTGGCGAGGCTGGAGACTATTCACCTCAGATCAGATAGAGAGCATTAGAACGAAGACGAACCAAGTTACTGTAATCATCGGAGAAGCCGAGGGAATAGCCATATGAAATCAATGATCGAACGAATAGAGACAGAAGAGTTAATCAAGCTTCTGGGCGACAATTCACCAATTGGAGTTTGTATCATACAGGAAGGGAACTTCTGCTATATCAACCCCACCTTCCTAACCTTCACCGGCTACAGGGAAGATGAATTGCTAGGCAGAGATGCTTTGGACATCGTCATTCCCGAAGATAGGGAGATGGTCAGGGTAAATGCCACAAAGATGCTGAAGGGAGAACATTCATCTCCATCTCAATTCAGAGTGGCTTGTGAGGACGGTAGCAGTAAATGGGTTATAGAGACAGTTGCCTCCATCCAGTACCACGGGAAACGGGCAACTCTGGGGTATTATATGGACATCAACGAGCGCAAGCAGGCAGGGGAAGCGCTGCGCGAGAGCGAAGCGAGATACAAGGAGCTTACCAACAGCATCACCGACGTCTTTTTCGCAATGGATGACCATCTGAGATATACCTATTGGAACAAGGCGTCGGAAATTCTAACAGGAATTCGGGTGGAGGATGCCCTTGGGAAATCCCTCCACGAAATCTTCCCGGACACGCCTGAAATAAGAAGGGCGCAAAAAGTTTACCGTGACGTGCTGAGGACGCAGCAGTCCCAGACTTTTGTGAACGATTATACTGACGGTGAAGGTAGGCACTACATCTTTGAGATCAGCGCTTATCCCTCCCGAGATGGTATCTCGGTTTTCGTCAGAGACATCACCGGGCACAAGCAGGCAGATGAGAAGCTACAAGAAAGCAGAAGATTTTATGAAAACCTGCTCAATGCAACACATGAGCCGTTGCAGGTAGTCGATAGTGTTTTTAGGGTTGTATATGCAAACGAGCAGTATATTAAGAGATTAGTATCGTTTGGTATTGATACTGAAATAATAGGAAGACCGTTGGGTGAAATATGTCCTTTCCTTTCAGACGATGCTTATCAGGAATATCAGGTGGTCTTTGAAACAGGCAAGCCTATGGTTACGGAAGAGACTACAGAAATTGATGGAACGGAGTGTTATACAGAAACAACTAAATCTCCTGTATTTAATGCAGCCGGTGACGTTGGCCATGTGATCACCGTTGTTCGTGATATCACGGAGCGCAAAAAGGGAGAGAAAGCACTGAGGGAGTCTGAGGAGAGATACCGAACCATACTGGAGGAGACGGGCGATGGCTACTTCGAGACTGACCTGGCCGGCAACTTTACTTTCGTTAATGATGCCCAGGCTCGCCTGTTAGGCTATTCCAGGGAAGAGCTAATCGGGGCGAATTATAGAGCCTTTACGCCTGAAGAAAATGTAAAAGTTGTTTTCAAAGCCTACCGTCGCATGTATAAGACCGGTGAGCCATTGAGAGACTTCCCCGACAAGGTTATTCGGAAAGACGGGAGCCTCGGGTTTGCCGAAACCTCGGCTTTCCCCATAAGAAACGATAAGGGCGAAATCATCGGCTTCAGGGGAGTCCGCCGTGATGTCACCGAGCGCAAGCAGTCTGAGGAAGAGCTTAAAAAATCCGAGGAACGTTACCGCCAGCTTTCAGAGAACGCTGGCGAGGCTATCCTGGTAGTGCAGGACGGCATGGTCAGATTCAGTAATCCGAAGGCAACAGAGCTCAGTGGCTATTCAATAAAAGAATTGACCTCCAGGCCGTTTGTCGAATTCATCCATCCTGACGATGTTGATATGGTGGCTGACCGCTACCTCAGGAGACTTAAAGGAGAGATCCTTCCCCAAACATATGACTTCAGGATTCCAAGGAAGGACGGTGCTATCAGGTGGGCTGAGCTTACTGCTGTGTTAATTACATGGGACAATAGACCTGCGGTGCTGTGTTTCATGAGCGACATCACCGAGCGCAAGGAGATGGAGGAGGCGCTACAAGAAAGCGAGGAAAATTATAGAACTTTGTTCGATAGCACGGTCGTCGGCACGATTGTTGTAGACGCTGATACTATGGAAGTAGTGGCGGGTAATCAAGCCGCTGCGAGAATATTTGAAGTCAGTCCTGCAGAGGAACTCATTGGAATAGATACGCTTGCCTTCGTTCCTCCGGAGGACAGGGAGAGCATTAGTGAGCTTATGATGAATGAGCTGTTTCAACAGGACTTGCGGCGGACTCTCGAGTTGCGGGTGATGACCAAGAATGGCAGAGAAATATGGCTAAGTGGAGGGGGTGCGAGGATCATGCATCAGGGCAAGCTTATGGGTTTGATTTCGTTTACGGACATTACCGAGCAAAAGCGACAAGGTGAGCAGCTTATGCTGACTGACCGGCTGGCTTCAATTGGGGAACTGGCAGCCGGTGCCGCCCACGAACTCAACAATCCGCTCACGACCGTCATCGGTTTCTGCCAGTTGCTCATGGAGAAGGATATCCCTGACGACATTCGCCAGGATCTGGCTCTTATCCACAGCGAGGCTCAGCGCGCCGCTGGTGTAACGAAGAATCTGCTTGCCTTCGCCCGAAAGCACAAGCCAGTGAAGCAGCTTAGCCAGGTAAATGATATTCTTGAAGATGTGCTGAAATTACGTACCTACGAGCACAAAATAAAAGACATCGAGGTCGAGAAACAGCTTGCCTCTGACCTTCCGGAAAGCATGGTTGACCATTTCCAGATGCAGCAGGTCTTCTTCAACATCGTTATCAACGCCGAATATTTTATGACTGAGGCGCATGACAGGGGGACCCTGACCATTACCACCGAAAAACAGGACGGTACCGTGAGGATTTCCTTCGCTGATGATGGCCCGGGTATCCCACCGGAAGATCTGAGCCAGATATTCAACCCTTTCTTCACCACCAAAGCAACAGGCAAGGGGACCGGGCTTGGTTTGAGCATCTGTCACGGAGTAGTATCCGAGCACGGCGGGCAGATATATGCCAGGAGCCAGCCGGGTGAAGGAACCACCATTTCTATCGAACTGCCCATTAACGGTCACCCATAATATTGAGGGTATGCTATGAAACAGGCCAACGCCAACGGGAAAAGCGTTCTAGTTCCAGAAACATTGCTTATCGTCGATGATGAAGCTGGAATCAGGAAGGTACTTCACCTGCGATTATCAAGAGAAGGCTACCGGTGCAAGGAAGCGGCTACCGCTGAGAAAGCCCTGGACATTCTGGCAGCCAGTCCGATTGCTCTGGTCGTACTGGACATAAGGCTGCCCGACAAGCCAGGAACCGAGCTGCTCCCGGAGATAAAGTCGGGCTACCCTGACACGGCGGTCGTTATGGCTACGGTTGTTTCTAAGGTTAGTGTTGCAACTCAGTGCCTCCAACAGGGGGCTGATGACTACATCTGCAAGCCTTTTGACCTGGACGAAGTTCCCCTGAGCGTACGGAGGGCTCTCGAAAAAAGAGCTTTGCGGCTCAAGATCAAGGAGTACCAGCAAAACCTGGAGGAAAAGGTCGAGGAGCAGACGCTAGAGATTAGTAATATCTTCCTTGGTGCCATCGAGGCACTGGCATCTGCCCTCGAAGCTAAGGACAGGTACACCGGTGGACATTCCCGCCGGGTAAGCGAGATAGCGCTCGCTTTAGGCACTGAACTTGGTTTATCCGCAACGGATTTGCAGGACCTACGATGGGGAAGTCTACTCCACGACGTCGGGAAGATTGCAGTTGACCAGCTTATCCAGAATAAGCCCGGCAGCCTGACATCGGAAGAGTACGAGCACATTATGATTCATACTCATGTCGGCGCCGACATTGTGCGGCCAGTGGTTAATGAGAGAATAACTCAGATGATTGAGCACCACCACGACCATTATGACGGCTACGGGCTTAATCAGGTTGTAGCAGGCAAAGACATACCACTGGGAGCCAGAATCCTCGCTGTTGCCGATGCCTTTGATGCCCTGACATCCGACCGACCATATCGGCCAGCAATATCGAGAGAAGAAGCTCTGGAGGAAATTAAACGTTGTATTGGGACTCAGTTTGACCCTGTAGTAGTCGATGCTTTTCTCAAGATAATAAGTCGCGGATCTGAGGGGCATGCTCGAGATTATCAAGATCGGAACGTAGCAACCAGCAAACTTAGTCGTGATTAAATATTATTAGATTACTGGATTGTTAGAATGGAAGTAAACGAACTCCTTAAGTTAATGGTAAACAAAGGTGCTTCAGATTTGCACCTCACGGTGCCAAGCCCACCGGTGCTCCGTATTGATGGTGAGCTTATACCACAAGAAGATTTGCCGCCACTAACCCCCAAAGATATTGAACTCGCCCTGGAGCAGGTGTCTACTCAGGAACAGAGGCAGGTTTTTGATAGAGAATGGGAGCTTGATTTCGCCTATAGTGTTCCCGGGTTAGCCCGATTCCGTGTTAACGTATTGCGACAGAGAGGTGTCATGAGCCTTGCCTTCCGGTCTGTACCATTTTATATCCCGTCTATTGATGAATGGGGACTACCCCAAATTTTCAAGGAACTTATATTTAAGCCGCGAGGACTTGTTCTGGTAACTGGTCCTTCCGGTAGTGGTAAGTCAACTACTCTATCAGCGATGCTCAGGCATCTTAATGATAATGCCACCCGAAGTGTTATTACTATTGAGGACCCTATTGAATTTATATTCCGCAACAAAAAATGCCTCATCCGGCAAAGAGACCTGGGGGATGACACCAAATCATTCGCCACCGCAGCAATACACGCTCTTCGCCATGATGCGGACGTGCTTGTCATCGGGGAAATGCGTGACCTGGACACCATAAGTACAGCTATCACAGCTGCTGAGACTGGGCACCTGGTGCTCGCTACGCTACATACTGTCGACGCTCCCCAGTCTATTGACCGTATCATCGACGTATTCCCTTATGGTCAGCAACAGCAAATTAGAATACAATTGTCACAAGTACTAGAGGCGATAATATCCCAAGCTCTCCTCCCCCGCATTGATGGAGGGCGAATAGCCGCCTTTGAAATAATGCTGGCCAGCTATACGATCAGAAAATATATTCGTGACGGGAAGGTCTTCGAGATACCTGTTACCATGGAGGTGAGTAAACCAGAGGGGATGCAGACTCTAGACCAGGCGTTGGCTGATTTGGTAAAGAGGAAGATAGTCACGCTAGAAGACGCCTTAATGAAAAGTGGGCAGCCGGTAAAATTGCAGAAGCTTCTTCAATCTCAGGATGAAGCAAACGTGCTTCAAGGCACTGTCGGTAACTTAATAGAAAAATAGGAGATGATTAAATGGACAAACAAAAAATACTAATAGCCGATGACGAACCGGGGATAAGATCAATAGTAAACAGGATATTGGAGGAAGAGTATATCGTCTTCGAGGCAGCCGACGGAGAGGAGGCAATAGACATCGCAAAAGGACAGCGCCCGGCTCTCATTCTGATGGACCTTATGATGCCAAAGATGGACGGATATGCTGCTTGTTCTATAATCAAGTCCGATCAGGCAACTAAGGGAATCCCGGTGGTTATTCTCACTGGCGTAGGCCATGAACTAAATAAAAAGTATGCCGAGGAGATGGGTGCCGACGGATATATAACTAAGCCGTTCACCCGCGAGTCCTTGCTGGAGGAAATGAGACGACTACTGGTATCAAGCTAGCGATAATGTGAACAAACGACTTCTGAGTAATTAATAATATGAAAGGCCGGATATGTGGGATGGTCAAAGTGATAACTCATCAATTAGGCCCTTCTGTGGTCTATGGTGAGGGACGGATAATAGATGGAGGTAATTGACAAATTATGAACCAAATGTTGAAAATGGACCAGCAGATTGCTAAGTCGGAAGTGATGGCACGTGAGATCAAGCAATCGAGGGAACTATTCCGGATATTGTTCTATCGCTCACCAATCGGCACCTACATTATTCAGGATGGACATCTCCGACTTGTCAATCGTCAATTCGCCTATATTTTGGGCTACGAGGAAGATGAACTGATAGGGAGGCCCTCTCTAAGTTTTGTCCTTCCAGAGGATAGAGATGCTGTTCGGGAAAACGCTGTAAGTATGCTGAAGGGAGGATCTTCTCTAGGATACGAATTCAGGGTTGTTAATAAGCAGGCAAAGATCAAATGGGTGATGGAGACAGTTGTTCCCATCTACTACCGGAGGAAACGAGCAACTCTGGGGAGCCTTATAGATGTGACTGAGCGCAAGCAGATGGAGGAGAGATTGAAGCAAATTACAGACGAGATGCAGCGTTCTAACACTGAGCTGGAACAATTTGCTTATGTGATTTCACATGATTTGCAAGAGCCGCTGCGCATGGTTTCGAGCTATACTCAACTACTGGCCAAGCGCTACAGCAAGAAGCTAGACGCTGATGCAGATGAATTTATTGCTTATGCTGTGGATGGTGCCAAGAGGATGCAGACGTTGCTTCACGATCTTCTAGATTATTCCCGTGTAGGCACTCGTGGGAAACCTTTTAGCCTGGTCAACTGCGAACATATCGTTGAACAAGCGATGGCCAATCTGAAGATAGCGATTGAAGAATGTGGCGCGTCGGTAAGTTATGATGTCCTGCCCACGATAATGGGTGATGAGGGGCAGCTGGTGCGGTTGTTTCAGAATCTGATCGGCAACGCCATTAAGTTTCGTCGGGAAGAAGCACCGCAAGTCAACATTTCGGCTCAGAGGAGGAACAATACGGTGACTTTCTCCGTTAAGGATAATGGCATCGGCATTGATCCTCAGCATAGCCAGAGTATCTTTGAGATTTTCAGACGCTTACATACCAAAGAGGAGTATCAGGGAACTGGTATGGGCTTAGCGATCTGTAAGAAGATCGTAGATCGACATGGTGGGCATATCTCGGTACAATCGCAACCTGGACAAGGTTCAACATTCTATTTCAGTGTCGACATGGCTGGAGGTGAAGCTGAATGAAAAGTAAGACAGCCAAACGACCTATTGAGATTCTCATCGTTGACGATAACCCGGGAGACGTTCGCCTTACAGTGGAAGCTCTTAAAGCTGGCAAGGTACAGAACAAACTACATACTGCGCACGATGGTGTGGAGGCTCTTTCCTTCCTACGCAGAAAAGGAGAGTATGCCGATGCCCCCCTCCCCGACCTCATTCTGCTTGACCTGAACATGCCCCGAATGAACGGTTCGCAGCTACTAGCGGAGGTTAAAGAAGACTCGGCGTTGAAACACATCCCAGTAATCATACTTACAGGCTCAAGAGACATAAATGATGTGGTCAAGACCCAAAACCTGCACGCGGATTGGTATGTCACCAAGCCAATTGACCTGGAACAGTTTACTAGGGCGGTGAAGTCAATCATTGATTTTTGGTTAACCACCGTAAAACTGCAAACGGAGGAAAGGTAATTGGCCGATAAACGTATCAATATCCTATTAGTTGAGGATAACTCTGGCGATAGGCGCCTGATCAGTGAGATGCTAGCAGAGGCTGGCAATGTGACTTTCGATGTGAAATACGCCGACCGGCTACAAGCAGCAATGGAGTACTTGAGTCAGAATAGAGTTGAAGTGATTCTTTTGGACCTCGGCCTCCCCGATAGCCAAGGGCTAGAAACACTCAAGAAGACTTACGCTCAAGTGTCAGAAACACCAATAGTGGTGCTAACCGGCCTCAATGATGAAATGATAGGAACTCAAGCAGTCAACGAAGGAGCCCAGGATTATCTGATTAAGGGGCAAGTAGATACAAACTTACTGAGGCGTACCATACGCTATGCCATCGAGCGCAAGCAGGCCGAGGAAAAAGAACGACGACTTCAGCTACAACTGAATCTCTCCAACCGCCTGGCTTCACTAGGATTGATGGTGGAAGGCATTGCCCACGAAATAAACAACCCCCTGACCAGTGTCATCGGTTTTGCTCAAATGGTGATGTCTGAAGATATTCCTGAGAATACCAGGGAAGATGTTAAGACGATCGGTGATAATGCCCAGCGGGTAGCTGACATTATGAAGAATCTGCTTACATTTGCCCAGCAACAGAAGCTGGAGCGAACGTATATCAATGTTAACGACATAATAGAAGCTACTCTGAAGCTGCGAGCCTATCCACTAGAGGATAGTAACATAACAGTGACTACCCAGCTTGACCCTGCACTGCCTTCGATCATGGCTGATGCCACTCTACTGCAACAAGCATTTCTTAATTTGGTCATCAACGCTGAGACAGCGATGAAACTGGCTCATGGTAAAGGCAGCCTCCTGATTAAGACAGCGCTGATAAGTGACACTATTCAGATATCATTTACCGACGATGGTCCGGGGATCGCCGAAGCGAACCTGGTCCATCTGTTTGATCCTTTCTTCAGCACCCGAGGGTTTGGCCAGGGGACAGGTCTCGGCTTGAGTGTTTGTTACGGAATTATTACTGAGCACAATGGCCAGATATATGCCAAAAGCCAGCTTGACAGGGGATCTGTCTTTACCGTAGAACTACCTGTAGTCGCTGAAGAGAAGAATCTAGTAGTAGCCTAACTCGTTGCCGATCGAACTTGGATATTTTCTACCTGTTATGCAGCTTCCGAAAGCCTGCTCGATTTGCGCCAAATCTTTGTGGCGGTCATGGATTACCTGCTTTTTTACCTCTTTTGGTAAATCAGTTTGATACCATACACATCTAGACCAAACAGAATTCAAAGATAGCTATAAGTGTGTCAAGGGCGGTTTGCGATTCGCCACCTCAGCAGGTATTAGAGTAACAAATGTTCTTTCCATTGCTGCCCCTTCAACCATGATGGCAGGTGGAACTGTGACTTCAATATCTTGACACATAAGCTGACTCATGGTGATAATGATGATGTTATGGCCGGTGACTTAGATGAAGATGTAGAGAAATTGAAACAAAGCCTTAATGGCTTACCTCAACCCCAGATAGAGCCTCCGCTTATAGTGGTCAGTGGCTTGCCAGGCACGGGCAAGTCTTTTTTCTGCCACAAGCTGGCAGAAAGGTTGTCTTTTCTCATCTTAGCAAGCGATACTCTGCGAAAAATCCTGTTCCCCTTCCCCCAGCATAAGGAAAATGAAAACAAGCGGCTTTTCTCCGCTTGTCATGTTCTCATCGAGGAGCTTTTGAGCAAGGGAATACCTGTCATTTTTGATGCCACAAACCTGTTGGAGCACCACCGGGAATATTTCTACCGCGCTGCAGAAAGAGCAGGGGCAAAGCTCATCCTGGTCTGGGTTGAAGCTCCCCTTGAAGTGGTGCGACAACGCCTTCTTGCTCGAGAAAGAGCAGCTGTGCCCCAGTATGACTCGAAAGCCGATTGGGAAGTGTATAATAAAATGAAGCCTCGCAGGGAAAAAATTTCTCGCAATCATCTTGTTGTTGATACCTCGCAGGATATTACTAAGGTAATCGATAAGATTGTGCGAGCAACAAAGAGATAAGA
>JAUVXS010000098.1 GCA_030603485.1 Dehalococcoidia bacterium | reverse complement strand
TTAGTGTACCTGCTGACACCTTATCAGGTGTCGCCTTGGTAGCTCCTCACGTTTGGCCCATATATCTATATTTTCTCCCTGCGGATTAGGCATAAGCAGCTTGCACTTCCTTTTATTGAGGTAATCGGGGCGAGAGGACTTGAACCTCCGACCTCAGCGTCCCGAACGCTGCGCGCTACCAACTGCGCTACGCCCCGTTTGCCTATGCTATTATATGATGCTTTAATTATTGAGGCAAGGATGAAATATTGCGTTTTAATAATTGATGGAGCATCAGGCTGGCCATTGACTGCTCATGGTGGGAAGACTTGCCTGGAGTTGGCACATACTCCAAACATGGATGCTATGGCCAAGGCGGGTACTGTCGGGCTAGTTTACAATGTGCCGACGGGTATGGAACCCAGCAGCGCCTGTGCTTGCATGTCCGTGTTAGGTTATGACCCTCAGGTATATTATCGGGGCCGGAGCGCCATTGAGGCTCGTGGCATGGGAATTCCTATTAACGAAGGAGAGGCTGTTTTTCGCTGCAATTTGGTAGCTGTTCGCAATGGGAGGATGTGGAGCTATAGTTGCGGGCACATCAGTACTGGCGAAGGCCGAGCTCTTATCTCTAGTTTGAACGAAAAGCTTGGCAGCAATGAAGTGCATTTTTATCCCGGGGTTGGCTATAGACATATATGTAAGATAAAAGGGAAGGAAGAGACCCTTCTGTCTAGCTGTACTCCACCGCATGATATTCCCGACAAAGCTATTGATGAATTTCTCCCCAAAGGGCCTGGGAGCAATCTGTTGGGAGAGCTTATGACGCGCTCTGAGCTTGTGCTTCGTGACCATCCTGTGAATGTAGAAAGAAGAGCACGCGGCGATATTCCAGCTACCATGGTCTGGCTTTTCTGGGGTAGTGGTAGAATACCTGATATGCCAGCCTTCGAAGAGGTCTATGGAATTGATGCTGCCGTGACGTCCGGAGTTGATATTTTGCGAGGCCTGGCCCGAATGATAGGCATGCAGGTGCTGGATATTCCTGGTGCGACCGCGGGTCTAGACAACGATTACGCTGCTCAGACCATCGGTGCCATGGAAGCACTGGTGAGATATGACATGATGGTTATTCATGTAGAAGCAACCGATGAGGCGGCCCATGCCGGCCTGGCTGAGGACAAAATAGAGGCTATTCAGAGGGTAGATAAAGAAATTGTGGCTCGGCTTCGTTCCTGGGACAAGGATGCCCTCCGGGTGCTAATTCTGCCTGACCACTCTACGCCAATCAAGATTCAAACACATGTTGCTGACCCCGTTCCATTTATGCTCTGGGGGCCAGGATTTGCAGCTAGTGGGGCGAAGAGATTTACCGAAGCAGAGGCCAAAGGCACAGGCGTTTTGATCAAAAAAGGATATGGTATTATGGGCAAGCTGATAGAGTAAATAGAGATGAAGAGATGGCACTGATAGTTCAGAAGTATGGTGGCAGCTCGGTGGCTGATGCCGAGAAGATCAAAAATGTAGCTCGCCGTATTGCTAAAGCAAAAGACGAAGGAAATCAAGTGGTGGTGGTTGTTTCGGCCATGGGATACACTACCGATAACTTGATTAAATTAGCTTACCAGGTTAACGAACAGCCTGGTGATAGGGAGCTTGATGTTCTTTTATCCACTGGGGAGATAGTTTCCAGTACCCTTTTAGCCCTGGCTTTGGAGAGTTTGGGGTGTAAGGCGGTCAGTCTGACTGGCGCTCAGGCAGGTATCGAGACTGATTCTGCTTACAGTCGAGCTCGGATTCTCCGTGTCGACACGAAACGAGTGGTCAGTGAGTTAGAAAAGGGAAATATTGTCATTGTGGCTGGATTTCAGGGCGTGACTCAACAAATGGATATTACCACTTTGGGTCGTGGTGGTTCCGACACGACAGCAGTTGCTCTCGCTGCCAGCTTGAGTGCCGAGATATGCCAGATATATACTGATGTTGAAGGTGTCTATACTGCTGATCCACACCTTATTCCCGGAGCCAGGAAATTAAAGGAAATTGGCTATGAAGAGATGTTGGAGCTGGCTAGCTATGGAGCCAGGGTAATACATAATAGAGCGGTAGAATTGGGAGAGTTGTATAATGTGCCCATCTTGGTGGCTTCTAGCTTTAGCGATAGCCCGGGTACCATTATTTGTAAGGAGGCCTCTATGGAAGTAAAAAACAAGGCAACAGGTATTGTCTATGATACCAATGTGTCTAAAGTCACCGTCGTCGGTGTCCCCGACCATCCCGGCATCGCTGCGGCAATCTTTGAGCCCCTGGCTAGAGCAAATATAAGTGTAGATACCATTGTCCAAAATGCCAGCATTAATAATATTACTGATCTCACGTTCACAGTGGCTCGGAGTGATTTGCTTAAGGCGATGTCCATCGTGGAGCCAGTGGTTAAATCTGTGGGGGGTAAGCAATGTGTTACCGATTCTACATTGGCCAAAGTTAGCATTGTAGGTACTGGCATGCAAAATACACCGGGCTACGCTGCCAGAATGTTTCGCGTTCTTTATGAACAGAGCATTAACATCCAGTTAATTACCACTTCCGAGATAAGGATAACCTGTATTATCTCTGAGGATAGGGTTAAGGATGTTGTTCAAGCATTACATCAAGCTTTTGAGCTGGAAAAAGAAACTTGACAATCTTGGCTTGACATCGTAAATATATAAGGTTGTGGAAATATATATCGCCTCTTACCAACAAGAAGAAGAGAAAGCTCGATTTAGACGGCGACTGAGCAAGGAAGCCATAGATTTGGCCCTTCAAGGAAGATGGGAGGAGGCTGAAGTCGTAAACAGGGACATCATTGAGAAATGTCCATCTGATGTCGAGGCCTATAATCGCCTGGGCCGAGCTTTGACAGAGCTGAGGGATTTTGAGCGAGCTATGGAAGCTTATTCTAGGGCTCTGGAGCTTGCCCCTGAAAATACTATTGCTGAGAAAAATCTCGCCCGTTTGACTGGTTTGTCGAAGTCTATGGCAACCTTAAGTAGTGACCCTCAAAAAGCTTCGACCCGGAAAGCTCAGGCTCGAAGAGTTGCTCTTGACCTTTTTATAACTGAGGTGGGGAAGGCTGGGGTGGTTAATCTTCATAATGTGGCTCCGGGCGTCGTCCTAGCTAAGATGGGATTTGGTGACCGGGTGCATTTGGAAATAAGAGGACAACACCTGATTGTGGCGAGTCGGAACGGGGAATATTTGGGACAGGTGGAACTGAGACAAGAATTGCGCCTCATCAAGCTAATGCGAGGTGGAAATAGATACGATGCGGCAATTCTCAATGTGGGAAAAGATAAAGTACAGGTGATTATTAAAGAGGTGTATCAACATCCCAGCCAGGTGGGATGCCCCTCCTTTCTTGTTAAAGCTACAGAGCATCTGCGCACGCGTATTAAGGAAAGCCTTCTCAGGCGAGAAATCATGACTGACGAAAGTGAGGACTCGCCCGAGCTTGGATATTTTGAGGAAGAAGAATATCTTGGCCCCGAAGAGGAATCCGTGCCTGAAGGTTTCACCGTCATTGGTGAAGATGGTGAGAGAGGAACTGAAGTCTAATGGAAGCAACAATAATAAAGACTGTTGATATCGAAGAGGAGATGAAAAGCTCCTATCTGGACTATGCTATGAGTGTCATCGTCTCCCGAGCCCTGCCTGATGTGCGTGATGGTTTGAAACCAGTGCAGCGACGTGTTTTATACGCTATGGATGGCTTGGGGTTACGATACAACAGCCCACATAAAAAGAGTGCCCGCATTATTGGTGAAGTCATGGGGAAATATCACCCACATGGAGATTCCCCGATATATGAAGCTATGGTACGCATGGCCCAGTATTTTTCTCTGAGATATCCATTGGTTGATGGGCAGGGTAATTTTGGCAGCGTTGACAATGATCCACCAGCGGCAATGAGGTATACCGAAGCCCGCTTTTCCAAAATTGCCGAGGAAATGTTAGTTGACATCGAAAAGAATACCGTCGATTTTACCCCCAACTTCGATGACTCTCTGCAGGAACCCTCTGTCTTGCCCGCCAGGTTGCCTAACTTACTAGCTAATGGTTCTTCAGGTATAGCTGTGGGAATGACGACTAATATCCCTCCTCATAACTTAGGCGAAATATGTGATGCCATTGTCTACCTAATTGACAATCCCCAAGCTACTGTAGAGGAACTGCTGGAGTTGGTCAAAGGCCCCGATTTTCCCACTGGCGGGATAATTTTGGGGAAAGGGGGCATAGACAACGCTTATACTACAGGACAAGGAAAAATCATACTTCGAGCCCAGGCCGACGAAATGACTAGCAAGGTGGGCAAAAGACAAATAGTTGTTACTGAACTTCCCTATCAGGTAAACAAAGCAGCTTTGATAGAAAGGATCGCTGAGCTGGCTAAAGTGAAGAAAATTTCGGGGATAGCCGAGGTGCGTGATGAGTCGGATAGAGAAGGCATGCGCATTGTGATCGAACTCAAAAGGGAAGCACAACCTCGACAGGCACTTAATAGCCTCTACAAGTATACTGCGATGCAATCTGCCTTTCACATCAATATGGTTGCTTTGGTTAATCGACAACCTAAAGTAATTAATCTTAAAGAAGCGCTAACTTCTCATATTGACTTTCGTTGTCAAGTTATTACCAGGAGGTCTCAGTTTGAACTTGATAAGGCAAAGGATAGGGCTCATATCCTCGAGGGCTTCAGAATTGCCCTGAACAATCTAGAGCAGGTGATCAAGATTATTCGGCAGTCTCAAACCGTAGAGTCCGCTCGTGCCAATCTAATGGCAGCTTTTACGATGTCACAGATTCAAGCGCAAGCTATCCTTGATATGCAGCTTCGTAGATTAGCTAAGCTAGAGCAAGATAAAATAACTGAGGAATATGCCGCTGTGATAAAGAGTATTTCCTATCTTGAGAATTTGTTAGCTAACCCTCGGAAAGTATTATCACTTGTTGCCCAGGATGCTGAGGAGCTTAAATCCAAGTATGGTGATTCCCGGCGAACCGTAGTGGAAGCAGAGGAAATGGAAGAATTTCGTACGGAAGACCTTGTTCCTCATGAGGCAATGGTAGTTACCTTGACTCACGGGGGGTTTATTAAAAGAATTCCTGCCAGCACTTATCGACTGCAACACCGTGGCGGAAAAGGCGTCATGGGAATGGTAACCAGGGGTGGCGATACAGTGAACCACATCTTGGTAGCTGATACCCATGATAATCTTCTTTTCTTCACCAGCACTGGTAAGGTTTACTGTGTTAAATGCTACGAGGTTCCCGAAGATTCCTCCCGCATGGCCAAGGGAATGGCAATTGTTAATTTATTACCTATTGACCTGAAAGACGAGGTAACTGTGTTGTTATCCGTAGCAAGTTTTCCCTCAGATAAGTTCTTATTACTGGCTACTAAGGGTGGCGTGATAAAAAAGACTACGCTAAGCAAATTTGCTTCGATAAGGAAGAATGGCATTATTGCCATGGGACTCAGAAATGAAGATAAGTTGGTCTCAGCTGGAGTGTTTGCTGATGAAGATGAGGTCATCCTGGTGAGTAGAAATGGACAGGCTATAAGATTTATGGTCAAAAGCTTGAGGACAGCGTCTCGAACTAGTGGCGGTGTCCGTGGCATACGCCTTGTTGACGATTATGTTGTTGGTATGGGCATTGTCCTTCCCGATGCTTATGTGCTCACAGTAACCGAAAAAGGTTTTGGCAAGCTGACCCCGATAAAAAACTATCCCGTTCACAATAGGGGAGGCAAGGGAGTGAGGGCTTATAGGGTTGGCCCGAAAACAGGTAATCTAGCTATGTCCAAGTTTGTTTCCCCGAATGGCTCCCTGGTGATGTTATCAGCCAGGGGCAACGTGGTGAACATTCCTATGAAACAGATCCCAATTCAGGGCAGGGGTGGCCGCGGAGCCAGGTTAATGGGCTTATCCGAAGATGATAGTGTAGTTTCGGCCACCTGGGTTTTCCGGCACGATGAAATCCTGTGAACAGAAATTATCCGTAGTTTTCTTTACATTTGATTACCGAAGAATCTCGCTCAGGGTAAACTCCGTTAAGGGTTCCAGAGATTCTTTGTTCGGCCAGAGTGGCGGGAAGAATTTTAAGTGGAAAACATAGTGAATTTTCTGCGAGAGTTGGGCTTGACTTTTGTTCCCCTTTTTGTAGCCATGGATGCGGTGGGGAATTTGCCAATCTTTCTCGCCTTAACGCAAGAAACGAAAGCTAGGCATCGTAGACGTGCAGTACATTTGTCAACACTTACCGCCCTCGGCGTAGGGCTGGGATTTGTTGCCATTGGCAAAGCTATATTTTTACTTCTAAACATTGAGGTAGCTGATTTCTTCGTGGCCGGGGGCATCATTCTGCTGGTTTTGGCCATCAAGTATTTAATTACAGGTAAGGTGATAGAGACTCAGGATTCATCAGCCTCCGAGATGGTAGGTGTTGTAC
>JAUVXS010000065.1 GCA_030603485.1 Dehalococcoidia bacterium | reverse complement strand
CCCACCGTGTGCAATTCGCCTGCGGCGACCTGATCGATGTCCGTCCAGTTGCCGACATCGCACTGTCCCTCGTCGTTCCATCCCACAGCAACCACGGTGCCGTCGGCCTTAACCCCCACCGTGTGACTGTGGCCTGCAGCGACCTGGGTGATATCCGTCCAGCCGCCGACATTGCACTGTCCGTCGCCGTTCAATCCCACAGCGACCGCAGTGCCGTCGGTCTTACGACCCACTGTATGACCCACACCCGCGGCGACCATGGGGGCGCGCTCAAAGTTAGCCGTGATGGAGTAGTCTCCGTTCATGGTGATGGTGGTTGTGGCAGCCTCGACATTGTCAATGGTGCCGACGTCGCCAGTCCAGTTGACAAACTGGTAGCCCTCCTCAGCCTCGGCCACCAGGTTGACCACTGTTCCCTCGTCATAGTTAAAAGTCCCCTCTCCAGGGGTGGTAACTGAGCCACCGGCAGTGCTGGAGATGGTCAGGCTGTACCGGGTGGGTGGAATCGCCTCAAAGTTGGCGGTGATGTAGTAGTTGTCATTCATGGTAATTGTGGTTGAGGCGGCGTTAACATTGGCGATGGTGCCGACGTCGCCAGTCCAGCTGTCAAACCAGTAGCCCTCATTAGCCTCGGCCACCAGACTGACCACTGTTCCTTCGTCATAGGTAAAAGTCCCCTCGCCAGGGGTGGTTACCGACCCTCCTCCCGTGCTGGAGATGGTAAAGTCATACTGCTTGACAAACTCGGCGGTGATAGAGTAGTCTCCGTTCATGGTAATGGTGGTTGCGGCAGCCTCGACATTGGCGATGGTGCCGACATCGCCAGTCCACTCGACAAACCAGTAGCCCTCATTAGCCTCGGCCACCAGCTTGACCACTGTTCCCTCATCATAGTCAAAAGTCCCCTCTCCAGGGGTGGTTACCGAGCCTCCAGCGGTACTGGAGATGGTGAGGTCATACTGCTTGACAAACTTGGCTGTGATAAAGTAGTCGCCGTTCATGGTGATGGTGGTTGCGGCGGCGTTAACATTGGCGATGGTGTCCACATCGCCGGTCCACTCGACAAACCGGTAGCCTTCTTCAGCCTCAGCCGACAGGTTGACCACTGTTCCCTCGTCATAGGTATAAGGCCCTGCCTCGCCAGGGGTGCTTACCGACCCTCCAGCGGTACTGGCGATAGTGAGGTCATAAGTAGGATCAGACAGCCAGCTTACCATCCCCACAACTAAGGCTATCGTAACCAAAACGATGCCAACTCCTGCTATGTAACGGTTCCTCCTCGAACTAGGTATTATCTTCATATTTCACCTCCAAATTTTTGTAGTTGCCTGATTTATCAGGCTGTTTTCCGCTGTCATTGCGAGCACCTGAAAGGTGCGCGGCAATCTCATACCCCTCCACGAGATTGCTTCGGCTGCCTTCGGCAGCCTCGCAATGACAAAAGAGGCAGCCCAATAAATTGGGCAACTATGCCTGGCAATGGCTTTAGGTTTCGAAAGGGTGGGTTGATTTTACCGTGGCAAAAAAAAAGAGCCCAGTTCACATTTCTATATGTGCTGGGCTGAGCATCGTGCGAACTACAGCAATCTTCTGACGCACACACTTGACCACCCACCTTGATATTAGTCTTAAATCCTATTTCTTATTGAGCTTGCTCTTATTGATACTATTATACCGCTATCTAAGACATTGTCAATGGTTTTTGGATTTTAAAAAGGGGTCAACTCTATTTTTCTCCACCCCACTCGCTATTGTGAGCGAAGCATGGCAATCTCATTGGCTCCACGAGATTGCTTCGTCGCTACACTCCTCGCAACGACAGAGGGGGAGAGATTGCTTCGGCACTGTCGTGCCTCGCAATGACAAAAGACTGTGGTATTTTAGTATTTTTAGTCGTTTGGGTATAATGTCATCAGTGATTGTAGATTTTCATACCCATATATTCCCCCCCTGGCTCAGGGAGAGGCGTGACGAATATATCAAGCGCGATCCTTGTTTTTCCTTGCTTTATTCCCAGCCGGAAGCCAGGATGGCAACAGCGGAGGAACTGCTTGCCACCATGGATGAAGCCGGCATTGGTGTGTCCGTCGTTCTTAACGCCGGCTGGGTAAGCCATGAGCTCTGTGTGAAAACAAACGATTACATTTTAGATTCAGTATCACGCTATCCGACAAGGCTTGTCGGCTTTTGTGCTATTCAACCCAGGGCAGGAGATGCTGCCGTAGCCGAGTTAGAGCGGTGTGCTAAAGCTGGCGCTAAGGGGATTGGCGAACTGAGGTCTGATGTGCAGGGCTTCGATCTCGCTGATAAGACAACGATGAAGCCGCTGGTTGATGCCGCGCTACAGCATGACTTGATTTTTCTGACCCACTCTTCTGAGCCAGTAGGGCACGAGTACCCAGGAAAGGGTAGTATTACCCCTGACATTCTCTACTCCTTTATCACGACTTTCCCGAATTTAAAACTTGTTTGTGCTCACTGGGGTGGAGGGTTGCCTTTTTATGCCCTGATGCCTGAAGTAGCCAAGGCTCTGACAAATGTCTTCTTTGATACCGCGGCCACCGTTTTCCTTTACAAGCCCGAGATTTTTCAGCAGATGAGTCGCATCATCGGCAGTGATAAAATCCTTTTTGGCACTGACTATCCTCTTATGCACCAGAATCGAGTAATTGCCCAAATCCAGTCTTCACAGCTTCCCGAGGAAGATAAAGCCAGAATCCTGGGGGCTAATGCCCAAGAATTGCTATACTTGGATGAAAGGAGCAAAAGTGTCACATAGCAATAATACTTAAATAGCAAAGGAGACAAAGAAATGGGAACTAAGGGAAGAAAGAATGTGAAAAAGCCCAAGCAACAAAAGGACAAGAAGAAGGAAAAATAAGAGAACGGCATCGTCCCTCTTTCAAATACGAAATGAATACTAGCCATAAAGTATTGCCTTTCTCCCTCGAAGGGAGAGGATTGAGGTGAGGGTGAAAATTGGCAAAGGAGCAGAAGTGTCACATAATCCTGAGCAAATCCGTTCCTTTATTGCCATTGAACTGCCTTTAGAAGCTAAGGAGGGATTAGCCAGGCTGAGAAAAGAATTGGAGAGGGGTGAGCATAAGTTCGTCAAGTGGATAGACCCCGGGAGTATTCATCTGACTTTGAAGTTTCTGGGCAATATTCCTTTCAAACGGGTAACAGAGATAACTGAAGCTATGGAAGGAGCTGCGCAAGGAATTTCTCCATTCCATTTGGAGATTTCAGGTCTGGGGGCTTTCCCCAGTCTAGGGCAAGCTCGGGTCTTTTGGGTCGGCATCGGTGGGGAAATGGACAAGCTATCCAGGTTACAGCAAAACATCGACTCCGCGCTCGCTGCCCTGGGATTTACCAAGGAGGAACGCTCCTTTGTGCCGCACTTGACTCTAGCTCGCATCAGGGAAGGAGCATCACTACCGGAAAGAAAGAGCTTTGGCGAACTTGTGGGCTCTACCATCTTTGAAGATAAATATCATATCGAAGTCGAAGCTATCAGTTTAATGAGAAGCCAACTGACGCCTGCCGGGGCTATTTATACCTGCCTGTCGGCGGTTGGGCTGGGCCATCAGGAAAGTGTAGAAAAAACCTAAAAAAATTGACTTATGAGTGAAATGACCTTGCAAATAAATTTTTGATGGTATATACTTACTACTTTTAATACAGGCAAATAAATTCAATAGTGGAGGTGGAACTTGGAAAACGGATCATTTCCTAAGTGCCAAAAATGCGGAAAGGGGGATTTAGTGCCTCTGTCTGACTTTGGTAGTCAAGGGGCACCGATTCACTACAAGGCCTGGGTGTGTACCCGTCCTGATTGTGGTTACAATTTAAAGATCAGGAATGGTGAAGTATACCTTGATGAGCCTATTCTCAGTGGAGAACTGCATACCCGCACACGCCGAGAGTACACTCCTTAGCAGAGAATTTGCTTCGCTCAGGTAGATTAATCGAGCTGGCGGTTGACTCTTTCTTCCCGCGCCGATGCGTTGGCTGTGGGAAAGTAGGAGATTTTCTGTGCCCTCAATGTCTTGGGAAGCTACCAAGGATATTACCCCCGCTTTGCCCTAACTGTGGCAGGCCTCAGGCGAGCGGTATCGTATGCCCGAGTTGTTGGCAAAGACAAACTGAAATTGACGGCATTCGTTCTCCATTCAGGTTTGATGAGGTAATACGGAAAGCCATTCACGAGTTGAAATATCGAAATTTGAGGGCAATCTCCCCCTGTCTGGCTGAATTACTAAATGCCTATCTTAAGTCAAATCCTTTGCCTGGCGAAGCTCTGATTTGCGTACCTCTTCATCCACGGCGATTGAGAGAGAGGGGCTATAATCAGTCCAGCCTTTTCGCCAGGGAGTTGAGCAGGCGCATTGATTTGCCGGTGATCGAAGATTGCCTCATCCGGGTTAAACAGGCACAACCTCAGGTGAGAACAGTTGATGTGGAAGAGCGCCGAAGGAATGTAGCCGATGCTTTTGTATGCCGTGATGAAAAGGTAAGCGGTAGACAAATTATCCTTATAGACGATGTATGTACCTCTGGAGCCACGCTGGAGTCCTGTGCCGCAACTCTCAAGAACAAAGGGGCTACATCTGTTTGGGGCTTAACCTTAGCAAGGGAGATTTACAACTGAAGGAGGGGAAATGAAGCTACAGATTGTCGCCAAGAATAATGTAGAGATCTCTGAAACATTAGAGGCGTATGTTGAGAAGAAGATTGGCAAATTGGGTCGTTACTTACCTACCATCGGTGAAGGCAGGGTGGAGATTTCTCGGGAAGGTACAAAGTTGCCTGAGCAGCGATTCACTGTGCAGGTTACCATTGACAGCAGAGGTGTCTTGATTAGAGCTCAGGAAAAGTCTAAAGATATTCGCACAGCCATTGACAAAATAGTGGATGTGCTGTCTAAACGAATCGAGCGATACAAAGGTAAATTATATGATAAAGGCAGGGGTAGTTCTTTTGCCCGGCAAGGAGCGGCAATCGAGGCGGAGGCAATCGAGGCTCCCAAAAGGGTGGTAAAGAGTAAACGCTTCTTGGTCAAACCCATGCCTGTAGATGAAGCTATAAGCCAGATGGAGCTTTTGGGGCATGATTTCTTTCTTTTCATAGATGCCGATACTGAGAGGCTCAGTTTGCTATACCGTCGTGAGGATGGCGACTATGGCCTGATTGAGCCAGAACAGGGGTGATAGGCCCAACTGCCGTTCTGGTATAAGCAGAATCTACAAAGGAGCACCGGAAATAATAGTTAACCGCATAATCTCGCATAAAATCCCCCCTCTTTCACCCTGCCAAATCGAAGATTTTGTGTGGTGTAAAAGAGCGGAGCGAATTTTTTCATGGGGTACTGGCTTAGCTACGGTGAGGGCTCGTTTGTGGTAATCAAAGCCGAGAAAAGAATGGTGGAGCTGATGGGATTCGAACCCACTACCTTCTGACTGCCAGTCAGACGCTCTCCCGATTGAGCTACAGCCCCGCTTGGTTCAAGAATATAACAAAACGGCTTGGGAAACTCAAGTTAAATGTCCAAGCCCAGCCATTGTAGGATGGAGCGCAAACCGAAGTATCCCAGGTAAGCTAGCACCATGCTTTTGACTGTCCTCCCTGCCCAGGTAACAAGGAAAAATCTTACCCAGCCAAAGCGAGCCATGCCCAGAAATACGGCGAAGGGGTAAAAAAAAGGACTCAATACAGCTGACACGAAGAAAATGGCTTTAGAACCATGGCGGTCAATAATATCGCTGAAGCGAAGGTAAAGGCCGCTGTTACTATCTCGGAGTAATCCCCTACCTGCGTATCCAGTGAGATAGGCACCAATAGCACCTATAGCTTCACCAATTCCAGCTACTGCGCCAACTATGGCAGGATTTAATACTCCACCCAGTGTGAATGTAATAACAATGCCGAAGCCGGGCAAAATGAAGGTCCCGTTACTGAGAACGTTGATGAAAAAGCAACCAAAATAGCCCCACTCTGCTATCTGGTCGATGTAGCTTCGATGCTGAATGATAAGAAGAGATAAAGCTATGGTAACTGTGAGAGATATGCCACCTATTATGGCTTCACGCTTAGTCGGTTTCCTCATCAAATTTGCCTATTATACATTAAAAATATACAAATAAAGCCAAACTTGTTAAGTTTGGTTTGTTCACTGTGCCGAGATTATAGCTATTTTAATAAAGAAAACATGACCAAGGCTGATGGCAAAGTCAACGACCTGGAGACTTTGTAACGAGCGACCTTGGTTGGCAATAGTACCGGACGATAGCATGAATCATGTCTTCGCTGTTATTATACCCTCTTTCCTCATTTTCTATTTCATGCCCTTTCTAGAGCCTCTCAGCGCCCTCTGGGGCGATTTTACATGGCTGCGAACCAAAAACCTGGATTATTGTAGCATGGCAACATAGCTATTCAGGGGCACCCCCAGCGAATCCGCTACGGGTTGACACTTTGCCTCAGCGATACATCATTTGTGGCTAGCTCTGCAGCTTGGTAGATTAATCTGCGTAAGCATTCATAGCAACCCGGCGTCAGTTTCATTCTAGCTCCCTTAACTCAAGTTTGAGCAGCTTATGCCACTGTATTATAATAATATCGGGTATGTTTGAGAAACTAGAATTAATACAAAAGCGCTATGATGAGCTAAGTCAACTCCTGGCTCGAGTAGAGATAGCTACTGACCACAGACGGCTTCAAGAGCTAAGCAAAGAAAAGGCTGATCTTGAAGATATTGTTGGCATGTACCAGCAATATAAAGCCAGGGACAAAGAGCTGGCGGAACTTGAAGCTTTGCTTAATTCCCATGCTGAAGCGGGAATGATGGCTTTAATCAAGGAAGAAGTGAGCAAACTCAAACAGCAGCAAGGTGATCTCCTTCGCCGACTCAAGCTTTCCCTGATGCCCAAAGACCCCAATGATGATAGAGATGTCATTGTGGAGATAAGGGCTGGAACTGGTGGTGGGGAGGCAGGTCTTTTTGCCGCCGACTTATTCCGCATGTATGGCCGATATGCCGAGGCCAAGGGCTGGCAGGTGGGGGTCATCGATAGCAACCAAAGTGAAATTGGAGGTTTCAAAGAGCTAATATTTGAAATCAAAGGTAAAGGCGCCTTCAGTTGCTTTAAGCACGAGCGTGGTGTCCATCGGGTACAAAGGGTGCCAATCACCGAAGCCTCGGGACGAATTCACACATCGACAACTACAGTGGCGGTCCTGCCCGAGGCAGAAGAAGTTGAGCTCAACATCAATCCTGATGACCTCAAAATGGAATTTTTCCATAGCGGGGGGGCTGGAGGGCAAAATGTAAATAAAGTAGCTACGGCGGTTCGCATCACGCACTTGCCCACAGGCATAGTAGCCACCTGCCAGGATGAAAGGTCTCAAATAAGAAACAGGATGAAGGCCATGGCGGTGCTTCGGGCCAGGCTGCTTGATATGGAACAACGGAAACAATCTGAAAGCATAGATGAAGAGCGGCGGATGCAAGTAGGCAGTGGTCAACGGGCGGAAAAGATTCGCACCTACAATTTCCCCCAGAACCGGGTTACCGACCACCGAATCAACTTAAGTTTTCACAATCTTCAACGGATTTTAGATGGAGAACTGGACGAAATCGTTGAAGCCTTGATCAGCAAAGAGCAGGTTGAACAGTTGGAAGCGGCTCTTACGTGATTCTACGCGAAGCTTTACAATCAGCTACCCAAACATTACGCAGGGCAGGAATTGCTGATGCCTCTGTTGAGGCTGAGCTTTTGCTCGGCCACGTCTTGGGGATGTCTAAAACACAGCTTTACACAGAACCAGAGAGGAGCTTGGCTTCAGTAGAAACAGAGCACCTATGGCGTCTTGTCCGGCGTCGCCTTGACCACGAGCCTACTGCTTATATTTTGGAGCATTGCGAATTTTACGGAATTGACTTCTTCATTGACTGTCATACTTTCATTCCCCGGCCAGAAACAGAACTTCTCGTGGAAAAAGCTGTGAAACTAGCTCATCATATTTTCCACCGGGGAAAGCAAATTGTCATAGCCGACATCGGCACAGGCTGCGGAGCTATTGCCGTCAGCCTTGCCTTAGCATTACCCCAAGCTAAAATTTATGCCACGGATATTTCAGCTTCAGTTCTACGGGTAGCTGGGATAAATTGCCAGCGTCACGCCGTCAACAGCCGGGTGGAACTTTTGCAGGGGAATTTGCTTGAACCACTGCCTCAACCCGTAGATATGATAGTAGCCAACCTGCCTTATATTAAGAGTTGTGAATTCAGAGATTTGAGTCCAGAAATAATAAGTTTTGAGCCTACAATAGCCTTGGCTGGTGGTGAAGATGGCCTGGACAAAATACAACAAATGCTAGAACAAATGCCGGGAAAACTTAATTGCGGAGCTTGTTTGCTTTTGGAAATAGGCCAGGGACAGGGTGAAATGGTAACTTCGTCAATAAAGAGCTATTTCCCACAGGCCAGTATCGAGTTAATTTTCGACCTGGGTGGTATCGAAAGGGTGGTAAAGGTCGTACATCTGTCATCAGTCATCAATTAATAGGCAGGAGTGAGATGATGGAAGAGATAGAGCGGTTGGCTCAGCTTATCAGAGAATCCAAAAAGACCATCGTGTTTACCGGGGCTGGAGTAAGCACGGAGTCAGGTATACCAGATTTCCGCAGCCCGGGAGGAATCTGGAGTAAATATGACCCTGAGGATTTCACCATTCAAAGGTTCCTCAGTAGCCTGGACACGCGTAAAAGTTTTTGGAAGGCGTCCGCCGAAGGAGAGCTTCTTATGGAAGCGAAGCCAAATCCCGCTCACTATGCCATCGCCGAGCTCCATCAGTTGGGCAAATTAGATTCCGTCATCACTCAAAATATCGACAATCTGCATCAAAAGGCCGGAGTTCCTGAAGACAGAGTGTTGGAGCTTCATGGTAATATGCAGTGGGTTGTGTGTTTAGGCTGCCGTAGTCGCTTTCCCCTGCTTCAGATATTACAGAAAGTCAAGGGGGGAATAGAAGTTCCCGATTGCCCCGATTGTCAGGGTATTCTGAAGCCAGATGTAGTGTTATTCGGAGAGGCGTTACTGCAGGAGACATTACGGGAAGCTACCCGCCGGGCACAGAACTGCGATCTTTTTATTGTCATTGGTTCCACTCTTGTTATTTACCCCGCTGCCTATATGCCAACATACGCCAGAGAGGCTGGGGCCAGGTTAGCTATCGTTAATTTAACTCCAACCCCCCTCGACCACTACGCCACAGTGGTCATCCGAGGTAAGGCTGGTGATATAATGCCCAAGGTGATGGAAAGGGTAAGGCTTTTCTAGCTGTTAGGTTTGAGCTAAACCATCTGCTGAATGCCCCTTCTTTCTGCCTAGTCCGCTATTCTTTGGACACGCTTGATATCCACTGCCTTGCCTGTATTTTCCTCCACTTCAACCAGAATTGCATCGAAGTTGACTTTTCCCTTTCCAACCGATAGCCGACTGGGCATCTGAGTGAGGAAGCGGGTGATTACAGAATTTGGGTCATCCCCGATAACCGAATCTATAGGGCCAACCATGCCTATGTCGGTGACATAAGCGGTGCCTCCGGGCAATATGTGAGCGTCAACCGTTCCCACATGGGTGTGCGTACCGACCACGGCA
>JAUVXS010000048.1 GCA_030603485.1 Dehalococcoidia bacterium | reverse complement strand
TTCACATTCTTTATAATTCTGCCTTGAGTTCCGAAAGCTGGCGCAGGTGCTTTTTTTCTTCATCCAATATGTTGAGGACTACTTTGCGGTCCCGCTCCTTCACCAAGTTCTGTAATTCTGTATAAAAGAGGATGGAATCTTTCTCAGCTTGGATTCCAATGTCAAGGGCTTCACTTTCATTGAATACCTGACAAGCTTGTTGATGGGCCTCGGTAACACAGGAAAATACTGTGCTGTCAACTAATGATTTGAGGTAAAGCATATATTCATCAGTATAGGTTTCCGTGAGCTTAGCTTGCCCCAGGGAATCCGACATGCCCTGAAAGATATCCAGATGCTTCTTTTCTTCTCCGGCGAGATAATTATAGATGTCCTTGACATCCCTATTACCGGTCTTATCAGCCAGAGCCTGATAGAATGCCATACCGTTCCTTTCTATGCCTACAGCTATTTCTAAGAGTTCACTCCCCGAGAAAAAAACAGCCATTTCAATCCTCCTTTTTAATATATTTATTCGCTGAGCCTCTGCAGATAGCGGTGAGCTTGAAGTGCAGCCTTTGCCCCTATGTCGCAGCTTATAAGCAATGCATTCAGTTTCTTTCTGGCTGCATACGCTGCTGGCGTCATATCGGCTGGGCAGCCACCAATAATAATCAGTTCATACATAGTTTCCTTTAATGAACTAAAGACCTAATTTCTCCCTGAGCAGCTCCTCATTGAATCCGACCAGCACTTCGCCATCGAAGCAAATCGTGGGGACTGTCAGTGAATTGAACTTGGTCCTCATTTCATCCCGAGCCGCTTCATCCTCAACTATATCCAACTCTTGATACTTGATGCCGTTGTCATCGAGAAACTTCTTAGCTAGCGTGCAATAAGGGCAGGTAGGGGTGGTGTAGATTTTAACCTCGCGTGCCATTTTACCTCCTTAGTTTCTGCAGCGAGCAGGGTGAATCAGTGCGCCTGCTCCCTGCCAAAATTAATATAAAAAGCTGCTAAAGCAATATTTAGCAGCCATACCAAATACTCACCTGCAGACTATCTTTGCCTGTATCTTATATACCATCAGCCCCTCCTACATCACCTTCCGCTATAAGGCGAGATAAATAGAGTGGTAAATTTGCTTAATGATACAGCAAAAGCCATTATTGGTCAAACAGCGGGTGTCATTGCGGCCACCTTTACTTTTGTCATTGCCACGCCCCGACTTGTCGGGGCGTGGCAATCTCCGGGGATTGCGGAGCCTGTTCCGAGCGTAAGCGAGGAATCTCGCTCCTCGCAATGACACTTGGCACTAGCTCAAGGTGAATTTGATGTCCCACCTTTTTCCGTCGTCTCGCTGTTCTTCCCCGGCGATTTCCTGGCAAAGAGGGGAATACCTACAGCTGCGATTATGACAGTAGTTGCGATAACCACTATCACTATCTCGGGATAAAGCCGGGCATTGGGAATGCCCGAGGAGAAAGCTATTTCAGCTACCACGGCGGCGGACAGACCTCGAGGCAGCATGGTAGTTAGTATTCCCTTGTTGGCAAGCAAGCTCCTCTTACCTCTCGAAATAGCAAAGACTACTATGCATCTTACTGCCAATAGCACTAAAGACAGGATGATGCTCGGTAGAATTAGGTTGGGGTCATCAAAGGTTATCATCATTCCCAAATAAACAAAGAAAAATGTCTTCACTAGGAACGATATTTGAGAGTGGAACTTCATCATGGTATTGTGAATCTCGATAGTCCTCTTAGTGCGCAGAAATCTGGCAAAATCCATGCCGTTTCCCAAGATTAAGCCAAAGACGAGAGCGAAAATAGCTCCACTGCCTTTCAAACTCTCCACTCCGAGAAAAAGCAGAAAAAGGACAGCTAAGGTCAAGATATCATCGTACATCTCGCCTTCTATGAAGGTTAGCACCCAAAGCCAGGCGAACCCGGCAGCGACGCCGATCCCTACTCCTAAAAGGAAGCGCATGCCAATAGCTTTGACAATGGCAGCAGCTACGTGCTCAGTTGCCCCAACAGTCATGACCTCCAAGATAACCAGGGCAATCACAATCACCAGGGCACCATTTAGAGCGGATTCTATATGTAATAGGGATGAGATCTCAGCAGGGACTTTAGCTCGTCTGATAAGAGGCATTACAATGGCGGGACTGGTGCCACCCACGATGGCTCCAAGCAACAAGCTATTCATCAATCCCCAATCCAGAAAGTAGTAAACAAGGGCCGCTGTCGCGATCATGCTGACCCCTATGCCCAGCAAAGCGAGCGCTATTGCCCTGGGCGCGCTGGCTCGGGCTTGGGAAAAATCCAGGCCTAAACCACCGTCAAACAGAATGATGACCAGAGATAGGTTGGCTATTATGGGCGAGAACGGGGCTACCCAGGCTGGATCTACAATGTGTAAGACATGCCCTGCCATATAACCCAAAGCCAGTAGCACTAATATGGCGGGATAATTTGTTTTCTTGAAGAGGTAATCCCCTATGAATCCAATAATAAACAGAATTCCCAGCAACCCTAATATTTGTGCAGCTGTCATCCCTCGCCTGCCTTATCTGTCAGTAGCGAACCATACCATACTCAGCTCTTTCCGTAAATGCCAGACCTCATACTTTATTATATCTTTGAGACAACTGCTCTGGACAGTAGCACAATTCCGCCCGAGAATTTACGTAATACTGAGCCGCATTCTATCCTTCCCAGACGAAGATGGAGTTATTCCCTACTTGTGACAAAACCTCGAAAGGGGGTAATTCACATCTTTTCCGGGGCGGTCATGCCCATGAGGCGAAGGACTTTAGCTAAAGCAATCTGAGTTGCCTTGACCAGCTTGAGGCGGGCCTTAGTTAGTGCTTCGTCTTTAGAGACAACCCGGCACTGCTTATAGAAGCTGTGAAACACAGTGGCCAAATCCTGAGCATAGTAAGGCAAGTGGTGGGGCTCGAGATTAACCGCCACCTGTTCTATTACTTCGGGAAGGAGTATTAAGCGGCGAATTAAGGTTAGCTCCGGTTCGGTGGTAAGTAGAGCAACATCACCCTGACTGCAGTCCATCCCCTGCTGTTCAGCGAAGCGAAGAATACTGGCAATCCGCGCGTGAGCATATTGAACATAATACACCGGGTTGTCCGCTGATTGCCGCTTAGCCAACTCCAGGTCGAAATCCATCTGGCTATCAGCAGAACGAGAGAGGAATAAGAAGCGACAAGCATCCGAGCCTACTTCGTCTATCACCTCCCGCAAAGTAATAATATCGCCACTACGCTTGGATACCTTGACTATTTCCTCCCCACGCCGCAGGGTGACTAACTGGCAGAGTATCACCTGAAGCTGCTCAGGGTCACATCCTAAGGCCTTGAGCACCGCTTTCATTCGGGGAACATGTCCCTGGTGGTCAGCTCCCCAGATATCAATCACCCAGTCGAATTTCCGCTCCAGAAACTTGTTGTAATGATAGGCAACATCAGAGGCAAAATAGGTGGGAGAACCATCGCTGCGCACCAGGACATTGTCCTTGTCTTCACCCAGGGAGCTTGATGCAAACCAGGTGGCGTTTTCCTTCTTAGCAACATAGGCTCCGCTCTGGAGTAGCTCCATAGCCTTGTCATACTGCCCGCCCTGATAAAGGCTTCTTTCTGAGAACCATATGTCAAAAACAACGTTCAGCACCTCGAGGTCTTGTTTAATTCTCTGTAGCATCCTGGTAATCCCAACCTCCACCAGTTGTGAAGCCGCCTCGCTCTCGGGCAACAATAAAAATCTATCACCATGCTCCTGAACCATCTCTTTGGCCAGGTCTACCACGTAATTACCGTAGTAGCCATCCGGGGGCATGGTAGCTTCCTTGTCCAGGCATTGCCGGTAACGAGCATAGAGAGAACGGCCAAAGTTATCTATCTGGTTACCCATATCATTTATGTAAAATTCCTTTTCTACAGCATAGCCAGAGACAGTAAGTACATTAGCCAGAGTACTGCCTAAAACGGCACCACGACCATGACCTACGTGAAGAGGTCCGGTGGGGTTGACACTAACGAATTCAAGTTGGACCCGCCTACCTTTGCCTAGCTCAATATCACCGTACGATTCACCAGCAGCCAGCATTGATTCCACCTCCATACTCAGCCAGTCTTCCCGCAAGGTGAAGTTGATGAAGCCTGGAGGAGCAACCCAGAGCTTGTCAATTTGGGGTGGTGGCACTATGTACTCAAGGACTTTTTCGGCTATAGCCATAGGGGACATCCTCACGGACCGAGCCAGCTTCAAAGGGAAGCCTGAAGCAAAATCTCCGTGTTCGGCATTTTGAGGATGTTCTATAATCACGTCGGGCAAGGCTGCTGTAGCAAGGGCACCTCTTTGCTGTGCCTCCAACACAGCTTGCTGCAAACACCTGGCTAATTCTTGCTTGAGCATGATCAAATCCTAAACAAATTCAAAATTCCAAACTTTCAGGATTTCCTATTTATAGTCAACCGCATAACCTCGTATAAAATCCCTCGCCCTCAATGGGAGAGGATTAAAGTTAGGGAGAATTATACGGAGTTTTGCTATTTACTACAATATTTACCATATTTACCATGATTTATCATGCGTTAGCTCCATTCCGCACCTCCGGCCCATACTCGGCTCAATTGTTGACGTAAGGGTTGATGTTCAGCTTTCTTTAGATTGGGGTCGCTTTGGAAAAGAGTTATTGCCTCTCGCCGGACTAACTCCAGACTGCGTAAATCGGATAGCTTGGCAAGTTTGAGGTCGGGCAGGCCGCTCTGTTGGGTGCCGAAAAATTCCCCGGGACCTCGCATCTCTAAGTCTTTCTCAGCCAGGGCGAAGCCATCGTGAACCTTTTCCATCAGCCGGAGGCGCTCCCTTGCTTCAGGCGAAAGCTTCTCCGAGATAAGCAGGCAATAGCCCTGTTCTTTATCTCGCCCTACACGTCCCCTGAATTGGTGGAGCTGAGATAAACCAAAGCGTTCAGCCCCTTCTACCATCATGACAGAAGCCCTGGGTACGTCAATGCCCACTTCCACTACCGAGGTTGACACCAGAATATCAAGCTCCCCGGCTCGAAAATGGCGCATTACGTCCTCTTTTTCACTACCAGGCATTTGACCATGGAGTAGTCCTAATTTCAAATCCGTGAAAACCTCCCGGGATAGTCGCTCATATTCCGTTGTGGCGGCTTTTGCCTCAAGTATTTCGGATTCCTCGACTAAGGGGCAGATGATGAAAGCTTGCCGGCCATTCCTGACCTGGCGATAGAGGAAGGTATAAGCTTTTTCCCTATCTTTTGGTTCGAGGCATGTTGTCTTCACTACCTGTCGTCCCGGGGGCAACTCATCAATAACCGAAAGGTCAAGGTCGCCATAGAGCGTCAGCGCCATGGTTCGAGGAATAGGCGTGGCTGTCATGACCAGAATATGAGGGTTAAACCCCTTTTGCCGCAGGGCGGAGCGCTGTAACACGCCAAAGCGGTGTTGCTCATCTATCACCGCCAACCCTAATTTGTTAAATTCTACTCCTTTTTGAATAAGGGCATGGGTGCCGACAATAATATCCACTTTACCTTCCCCGATTTCATGATGTAGCCTCTCCTTCTCGTTACTTCTGAGGCTCCCGATGAGCAAAGCGATGGTAAGTGGCCTGGAGACCGAGCCCCCATGCGATGGGTGCTCGGCCGTGTACCGCCTGATAATTCCTTCGCCCGGCTCGGAACCCTGTCCTGAACGAAGTCGAAGGGAAGGTTCCTGGGTGCTGACCCGGGATAGATAGCTACAGATATTGGTGTAATGTTGCTCAGCCAGGACCTCAGTGGGCGCCATTAACGCTCCCTGGTAACCGTTGGCAGCAGCTATCAATAGAGCCAGAGTCGCAATTACGGTTTTGCCGCTGCCTACCTCTCCTTGAAGAAGACGTGACATTGCTTTCGCTTGTTTCAGGTCGGTTAAGATTTCCTGCAACACTCGCTCCTGTGCCTGAGTTAAAGTGAAAGGCAAGCAATGCAAAAATTTGCTGATAACTTCCTGGTCTATATGAAAGGCATTTCCCGGTTGACCTTCCTGCCAGTCTCGTTTTTTAGCCAGCACTCCCAACTGCAGAAGAAATAGCTCGTCGAATGATAACCTCCCTTTTGCCCTTTCCGCCATCGTCTGGTCATCGGGATAGTGGATTTGAGCGATTGCGGTGGGGAGGTCTAATAACTGGCAGCGGGCTTTAATCTCCGAAGGCAGGAAATCATCCAGTTGCCAGGTATAGCCATCGACAGCCTCCTTGGTCCATTTCCTTACTTGCCTGGGATATAAGCCCTGGGTAAGAGGATAGACGGGGACCAGTCGCCCGGTGTGAATAAGTTCTTCATCTTTAAGCAATTCCCATTCCGGGGACTCGAATACTTTTTGTCCTTTGAACAGGCCGACTGTACCGCTGATTACTATCCTGTCATTAGTACGGAAGCTTCTTGCCAGGTAAGGCTGATTGAACCAGACCGCTCTAATGTTTCCCGTCTCATCGCCGATAATTGCCTCTGTACCTCGCCGCATACCCAGAGCAGCTACTCTGGCCTCCCAGATCTTGCCTATGATAGTTTGCTCTTCCCCTTCTATGAGTCCGGAGACGGGTTTCATCCGGCTGTAATCGACATAGCGCCTGGGAAAGAAATAAAGCAGATCGCGTACTGCTCTGACATTGAGCCTGTCAAATTTGCCAGCTACGCCGGGCGCGATGCCCCTGATAACAGTTATGGAAGAGTCCAGGCTTTCTGTTCGCTTCATGCGGGGCTCAGCCATCGCCACCACCCCCGTGTCCTTCCTCTCCTCTGAAGGGAGAGGCGAGGTGAGGATGTCCTCCTTCCCTCTTTCCAGCCTATCCAGCCAGCCAAAGACATTTGTTATCCATCTCTTACGCTCATCCATGCCGTAAGAGCCGTAATTGGAATTGGCCAGGTTGAGTTCATCAAAGCTTTTTAAAAGCTGAGGATTATGGACACTCTGCCTGATTTGCTCTGCCTGTTTGTGAAGATACTTGTCCAGACCGCCAATCACGGCCTTATCGGTGTAACCTTTCTGGCATTCCAGTTCAAGGACTTTTCGCAGCGAATCAATGTCTGTCACTTTCTATATCAACCCAAAAAGTTTCGCAACTTCCCGGAGCCTCCAGGTTTTTGTACAAATTTAATCGGCCCCTCAAGAAAATCGGAGGATTTTCCTGGGGCCGCCTATACATATTCAAGGACGGCAACAGCCAGGACATGAGGACCAACATGAGCTCCCACCACCGGGCCAACCTTAGAAAGATAAATGCGTTCCGCAGGGACGACATTCTTAAGCCGCTCGAATAATGTCTCTAAATCATCGGGAGTGGCGGCATCCTCGATAGCCACGGCTTCTACGTCTCCGAACCCCTTGACAAAATCTACCAGGAAATTCATGGCTTGAGCCCGGTTGCGAGGACGAGCGATAGGAAAGGTGACACCACTTTTTATTCCTACGACAGGATTTACTTTCAGCAACCCATCCAGGAACGCCTGTGCCTTGCCAATACGCCTGCCTCTTCTCAAGTATTCCAATGTGTCGAAGGCCATACGAAAATGCACCCTGGGAATCGCTCTCCAGACCCAGTCAACAATCTGGTCCAAATTAGCCCCTGCCTGAGCCATCTTAACTGCTGAGATGACCAGGAGCATTTGTGCCCCTGCCCCCACTTTGGAGTCAATGACTTCAATGCGGCAATCCTTGCCGACCATAGTCTTGCTCTGAAGCGCTGCTGCATAGGTGGCGCTGAACTTGTCAGCATGAGTTATAGCCAGGATTTCCTTTGTTTCCTCCGCTAATTTATCAAAAAGCTCGGCAAAATCGGCCGGGGTAACGGTTGACGTGGTGGGGTGAATCTTGCTTGTTTCCAGCTTACGGTAGAACTCCTCTGTAGTCAGGTCAACATTATCCCGATAGGTCTCATTGCCAAAATTAACGTACAACGGCACCACGGTAATGCCAAACTCCCGGGCTAACTGCGGGGTAATGTCAGAGCAGCTATCGGTTACAACCTTAATCATTTTTACTTAACCTCCTTAACCATTGGAGGCTGTTTAATTTGGATTTCCCGTTCAATCTTGGGCATTTTTGTAGTTGTCTGAGCCAAACATTTCCCTCAGGGTTTGACCATCGGCTAAATCAGTTTTCATCCCACCCCTTCACCTGGGCCGATAATTGTGCTATCATTGACGCAAATTTAAAAGATAGAGAAGTTTCTATGAAGTGCGAGATTTGCGGTAAAAAACCTCAATTTGGGCATAATGTAAGCCACTCCAAGCGGCGTACCCTGCGACGCTGGCTACCTAATATTCACCGAAATACGATTATGGTAGAAGGAAGGAAAAGAAAAGTCAACATCTGCACCAGATGCCTCCGCACCCAATCTAAACCAGCCCGCCAGCGTGGCAATCCCATGCCCCACCACGAGATAGCTTCGGCTGACTAAAGTCAGCCTCGCAACGACAGAAAAGGCATTTTTGTAGTTGCTTGATTTATCAGGCCCTTCGCTTTTTGTAGTGCGACCCTTCAGGGTCGTGCAGCTCACCTTACGATACTCCCTCCCCTAGCGGGAGGGAGTTAGAGGGAGGGGGATTTCACCCTCACCTTAATCCTCTCCCGTCAAGGGAGAAGAGAGAATTTTTGCGTTTTGAGCTGTAATTTTGATTTTTAACCTTTGATTTTTGAGTTCCTATGACACTGCCTCCCTCAGCCTTTGCAACGCCTGGCTTATCCCGTCCTCAGCCCCGAATACGCTGTTCCCCGCCACCAGGACATCGGCACCGGCCTCGACTATGTCGGGGGCATTGTCGGCATTAATTCCCCCGTCGACTTCCAGCTCGACACCCGGTTTTCTACTATCAATGATTTTGCGCATATTCGCTATCCTGGGCAATGTTTCCGGGATAAAAGATTGCCCGCCGAAGCCGGGATTAACGCTCATAATGAGGACCAGGTCCACATGATGAATAAATTCATCTACTGCGCTGAGAGGAGTAGCCGGATTCAAGGATACTCCAGCCCGGACCCCCAGCTCCTTTATCAACCGAATCGTGCCTAGGAGATGGGAAGAGGCTTCCACATGCACGGTAATAATATCGGCGCCTGCCTTAACGAAGTCGGAGATATACCGCTCCGGGTGCTCTATCATCAAGTGGACATCCAGGGGCAGGCTGGTCACAGGGCGGATCGAAGCCACTACCGGGGCCCCGATGGTAATATTGGGCACGAAATGCCCGTCCATAACATCTACGTGGATATAATCGGCTCCGGCCCTGGCGACCTCGGCAATTTGCTCACCAAGGCGGGCAAAATCAGCGGAAAGAATCGACGGCGCCAGCTTAATCATCTTTTGACTAGCCTCTTGGCTCTTCTCAGCGCCTTTCCCACCTGTTGTGGGGAGGTGCCGCCAACCACATTCCGGGCGGCTACCGATGATTCCGAAGTTATCTTATATACACCGCCACCGAAGAGCGCAGAGAACTTCTTGTATTCCTTCCGGCCGAGCTCTCGGAAGTTCTTGCCCTTACCGGCGGCATATTTGCTGAGTTTCGCTACCACGCCGTGGGCTTCCCGAAATGGCATGCCTTTCTTCACCAGGTAGTCGGCCAGGTCGGTGGCCAGGATATAATCTGTTTTCATTGCTTGAGAAATACGCTCGGTGTTAATCTTAAGCGTTTTTACCATCCCGGCAAATACTTCCAGGCTGGAGTGCAACGTGTCCACGGTGTCGAAAAGCCCTTCCTTGTCCTCCTGCATATCCCGGTTATAGGCTAAAGGCAGAGACTTCATAGTGGTCAAAATGCCCATGAGGTTGCCATATACCCGCCCGGTTTTCCCTCTGGCCAGCTCGGCCACATCGGGATTCTTCTTCTGAGGCATTATGCTGCTGCCCGTAGTGAAGGCTTCGCCAATCTCTATGAAGCCGAACTCGCGCGATGACCACAGGATAAGCTCCTCAGCCAGTCTGGAAAGATGCATCATGGCGATGGCCGCCGCTGCTTCGTATTCTATGACGAAGTCTCTATCGGAAACGGCATCCAGGCTATTGGCGCTCACCTTGCTGAAGCCCAGTTCCCGGGCGACGAATTCCCGGTCCAGGGGATAAGGAACGCCGGCCAAGGCACCGCTGCCCAGGGGCAGGACGTCGGTGCGTCCCAGGCAATCGTGAAACCTTTCCTTGTCTCGCTGAAACATCTCGAAATAAGCCAGCAGGTGGTGGGCCAGAAGGACGGGCTGGGCTTGCTGCAGGTGGGTATAGCCGGGCATGACGACGGCTTTGTTCGCCTCGGCTAACTCCACCAGCGAAGTTTGCAGAGCTTTTATCTTATCAATGGTTTTTGAGATTTCCTCCTTGACGAAGAGGCGTGAGTCCAGGGCTATCTGGTCATTCCTGGAACGGGCGGTATGCAGCTTACCGGCCACATCGCCTATCTTTTCAAACAACCCCGCTTCGATGTTCATGTGTATATCCTCAAGCTCGGTCCTGAATTGAAACTTTCCTTGTTCGATTTCCTTTCGAATAGAGTTAAGCCCTTTGATTATCTTCTTAGCCTCACTTTCGGCTATTATCCCCTGCTTTGCCAGCATCCTGGCGTGAGCGATGCTCCCCTCAATGTCCTGGCGGTATAGCCGCTGGTCAAAGGGAATAGAGGCAACGTATTCTTGCACCGGTTTATTGTTTTCTTTCATCTCTCCAGAACTCCCGTTTCTATTTTGGCTTCGCCTCGCTTTCAGCTATTATACCTTGTTTTGCCAGTATTTTTCACAGAAGCATCTGCTTGAAGGCTGAGGACATTAAGCCTGTCTAAGTCGGAAAGGCCCTAACCCTCGGAAGTGGACACGCAGCGGGCAGAGATATGGAGAGGAAGGGTTAACTACTTTATGTGATATAATCGGAGCAAGGGCAGACCAGGTAAAGGTGGCCAGACTACCGCAGGTTATTGGCATGGTCAATAAAAAATCACTTATTCCTGTCGACAGGATTGAGAAGGCAATTCTGTTGATCCGTGGGCAAAAAGTTATGCTCGATGCTGACCTGGCGGAGCTTTACGACGTCGAGACGAAGGTTTTGGTTCAAGCAGTCAAACGTAATCTGGAGCGATTCCCTGAAGATTTTATGTTCCAGCTTAGTCAAGAAGAATTCGCTATCTTGAGGTCACAAATTGTGACCTCAAGTGACTGGGGTGGGCGACG
>JAUVXS010000087.1 GCA_030603485.1 Dehalococcoidia bacterium | reverse complement strand
CTGGGGAACGTCGCTTCGTGTTCCCTCCCCATTTCGCTGGCTATAGGAATTGAGGAGGGTCATGTTGATGCTGGCGATAAGGTTGTGATGATGGCAGCCGGCAGCGGCTTGTGCGTTATTGTGCTGGCTGTAGAATGGTAGCCTCAACTGATGACCACAAAGTAACATGGTTGCCAAGATGGCTGATGAAACACGAATTGTAATCACCGGGATTGGTCTGTCGGCACCAAACGGAAACAATCTTGCAGAGTTTAGAGAGAACTTGCTTGCTGGCAAATCCGGAATAGGGAAAATCGAGACCCACTATATGGGAGAAGTCATAGCCGGTGCGTGTGACTTCGACCCATTGAAGTATCAGAGTAAGAAAGAACTGCGTCGGGGAACGCGAGCAGGGTCCTTTGCCGTTTACTGCTGTCACGAGGCAGTCGCTGATGCGAAATTGGATCTTGACTCCGTTGACAAATCGAGAATTGGCATCTATGTCGGGATTACCGAGCACGGTAACGTGCAAACCGAGAATGAAATCTATAACCTCAAGCAGTACGACTACAATCTAGACGTCTGGTCCCACCACCAAAACCCAAAAACTGTGGCCAATGAGCCAGCCGGTGAAATCACCATGAATATGGGTATTACTGGCCCACACTACACGCTGGGAGGTGCTTGCGCCGCCGGCAACATCGGACTCATACACGGCGTGCAGATGCTGCTGCTGGGTGAAGTGGACTTGGCCCTGGCTGGTGGCGTTTCAGAGGTTATTCATGGCTTCGGCATTTTTCTCAGCTTCAAAAATGAACGTGCATTGGCGAGCCATCCGGACCCCACGAAGGCATCCCGACCCTTCGATAGGGACCGAAACGGTGTTGTTGTTTCCGAAGGCGGCTGTATGTGCGTTCTGGAGAAATTGAGTGACGCACTGGAAAGAGGCGCCAGGATTTACGGAGAGATCGTCGGTTACGCCATCAACTCGGATGCATCTGATTACGTTCTCCCGAACCCGCAAATGCAAGCTGAGTGCATGAACCTTGCTCTCAAGAAAGCCGGCATATCAGCTAGCGACATCGATATCATCAACACCCACGCGACTGCAACCCCTGAAGGGGACAAGGTAGAATGTCAGGCAATCAGACAAATCTTCGGGGACAATTCAAATACCTACATAAACAACACCAAGAGTTACATTGGCCATAGCATGGGTGCTGCTGGTGCCTTGGAATTGGTTGGTAATCTACCCTCATTTGAAGACCATATCGTTCACCAGACGATCAATGTGGACAATCTGGACCCTGAGTGCGCCCTCAAGAATCTTGTAATCAACAAACCCAAGAAGGTCGATAAGGTCGACTATATCTTAAATAACTCTTTCGGAATGTTGGGTCTCAATTCTGCCCTTATCGTTAGAAGATTTGCGCAATAGTATTGAAGCAATCACTTAGCTGGAACCGAAAGGGAAGGTATTTAGCAAATAGGTACCAACGAAACAGAGTACATCATTTCATCTCATTCCGCCAGAGAGCCGAAGGTTCACATAAGTTTCTCCCCTTGCCAAGCAGGGGAGAAATCTCTCAATAGAGCCTGGATATGAGTTACGACGTTATTATCATAGGAGCCGGGATGTCCGGCCTCGCCGCCGGCATTAGGTTGGCCTACTACGATAAAAGGGTTTGCATCCTGGAAAAACATCATCGAGTCGGGGGGTTAAATTCATTCTATAGCCGGGATGGACATAATTTCGATGTTGGTCTTCATGCAATGACCAATTATGTCCCCCAGGGTACCAAATCAACTCCCCTCCCAAAGCTGCTGCGACAGCTCAAATTGAAAGCTGAAGATTTTGCCCTCTGCCAGCAACGAATGTCAATGGTTAAGTTCCCTGAGAAAACCCTCAGATTCAATAACGACTTGGACTTTTTTATCCAAGAGGTAGCTGAGAATTTCCCCGCACAGGCCGACAACTTACAAAAACTGCTTAAAACTATTTCTGAATATGACGCACTGACCCTGGACGCAAAGCCAATCTCGGCTCGAGAAGCTGTGAGCTCGATTATTTCTGACCCACTCCTTATCGATATGATCTTTTGCCCACTCATGTACTATGGCAATGCCCAGGAAAATGACATGGAATTCGGGCAGTTCGTTATCATGTTCAATAGCATCTTCTGCGAAGGTTTTGCCCGGCCCCAAGCCGGGGTTCGACAGATCCTCGATGTGCTGGTCAAGAAATACAAGGGTCACGGTGGTGAATTAAGGCTAAAGTGCGGGGTTGATAGCATTCAAGTTGCTAACGGCAGGGTTGAATCGGTATTACTCGATAATGGTGAAGCGCTGACGGCCGATAAAATAATATCATCAGCCGGTTATGTTGAAACCATGAGGCTTCTATCCAATTTTAACTCCACAAGATCCAAGTATGATGTGGGGCGACTTTCATTCGTAGAGTTTATCATGGTCCTAGATAGAGAACTTGCGGAAACGGGCTATGATACAACAATCATCTTTTTCAATAACTCGGATAAATTCAGTTATAGGAGACCAGATGATTTGGTTGATATCTCAAGCGGTGTTATATGCTGCCCCAACAATTTTTACTTCGAAAGCCCACTGCCTGAAGCCATGATCCGGGTAACCAACATGGCTAATTTCGATCTCTGGAACAAGTTGGAGCATGAAGAATATAAAGCACAAAAAGCTGCCTGGCTTGAAACCTCGCTTAAAGAGGTGGTAAAAATCGTTCCAGATTTCCGTGACTCAATCGTTTACACAGATGTCTTCACTCCAAAGACGATTTACAGGTTCACCAGTCACTTAAACGGTGCCGTATATGGGACACCAAACAAGATCAAAACCGGAAGAACTCATTTGGACAACCTATTTATTTGTGGCACAGATCAGGGATTTCTGGGGATCGTGGGGGCAATGCTCAGCGGCGTCTCCATGGCAAATCTCCACGTGTTACAGAAGGGATAAGCAGAAGGAAGGTTACTGATAAGCGATCGGTTGGAAGACACAAAACCGGAATACGATGTCGTCGTCATCGGCAGTGGATTGGCGGGGCTTAGTTGTGCCAACATGCTAGCTAGAGACGGGCATTCAGTTTTACTTCTGGAGCAGCACCATCAGCTCGGTGGATTGGCTGCCTGGTTCAAGCGGAAGGGGGGGCACATCTTCGATGTCTCCCTGCACGGATTCCCAGCCGGCATGATCAAGACCTGTCGTAAGTACTGGAGCCCTGAAATCGCCGACATGATCGTCCAACTCAAGGGAATCAGGTTTGACAACCCTCAGTTCTCCTTCACAACAACCTTCGACAGGGAGGATTTCACCCGCATCCTGAGGGAGCGATTCAAGATACCGCAGGAGAATATCGAAAGCTTTTTCAACACAGCCAGAGATATGAATTTCTACGATGACCAAACCATGACAACCAGAGAGCTCTTTGAAAAGTTCTTCCCTGGCCACGACGATGTCGTCCGCATGCTAATGGAACCGATCACCTATGCGAACGGGTCAACCCTGGATGACCCAGCGATAAGCTACGGCATTGTGTTTTCCAACTTCATGAGTAAAGGTGTTTATACCGTTCGAGGCGGGACAGACAAGTTTATTGGAGAGATGCAGGCTGAGCTTATGAGAAACGGTGTCGATATTCGGACTAAGTGCCCGGTGGAAAAGATTGTCATCGAAGACCAAAAAGTGTCGGGAGTAATCGCCAATGGGAAGATGATCAAGTGCAAGGCTGCTGTCTCCAACGGTAATCTAAAGTCAACCGTTCATAAACTCGTCGGTGACGAGCACTTTTCCGGAAGCTTCATTGAAGAAGCAAGAAAGGTTCGTCTCAACAACAGTAGTTGCCAAGTCTATATGGGAATCAAGAAGGGTGAAAGGATCGACTACATAGGGGATCTGCTTTTCACCTCAGTAGCAGAAAAATTCGATTCTATAAAGCTTTGCAGCAGGAATATCACCAGCCGGACATTCTCTGTCTATTATCCGGAAACACGACCCGGCTCTGATATGTACTCGATCGTTTCATCCACCAACGCAAACTACGAAGACTGGGCAAGCCTGTCCGAGGAAGAATACCGCGCTTCAAAAAAGGAGTTGATCGAATCAACGCTCGATGCTTTAGAGAAATATATTCCTGGAGGCCGAGGGAAAATCGACTATGTAGAAGCTGCCACCCCAAAAACGTTTCAGAGGTATACTCTCCATGAACGTGGCGCTTCTTTCGGCACTAAATTTGAAGGATTAAAGATCAGCATGGGACTTCACGAGGAAATACCCGGACTTTTCCATACCGGGTCAGTGGGGATTATTATGTCCGGTTGGTTGGGCGCGGCTAACTATGGAGTGATTACTTCAAACGATGTTGACAAATATCTACGGTCGTGATTTAATTTTGCAGGAGGTGACAGATGTACGATTTCAAGGGACAGACCGCTATCGTAACCGGAGGAATAAGGGGGATAGGTAAAAGCATTGTCGAGAGTTTCTTGAGGGCTGATGCCCGGGTTATTATCGCCTCAAACGAAGCTGCTACGGAACAATTCAAGCAAGACACCAGTGAGTTCGCTGAGAATATTGATATCCAAATATGTGACGTGTCTATATATGAAGAAGTTGAAAAGTTTTTTGAATACATAGACAAGAAATATGAAGGCTTCGAGATACTTGTAAATAATGCAGGTATTCGGAAGGATGCTGTCCTGGCCATGATGAAAGAATCGGAGTGGCATGATGTGCTTAATGTCAATCTCAGCGGAATCTTCTACATGTGCAAGTTTGCGGTTATGAGCCTAATGCGCAAACGATATGGACGGATTATCAGTATAACCTCACCTTCCGGCAAATATGGATTTGAAGGTCAGGCAAACTATGCCGCCTCAAAGGCAGGCCTGGTTGCGCTGACCAGATCGTTGTCCAAGGAAGTCGCCCGCAGGGGGATTACAGTCAATTGCGTCTCACCGGGATTTATAGCAACCGAATTGATTCAGGACCTTCCTGATGAACTACGCGATTCTTATGTAAACCAAGTCCCCTTAAAGAGATTCGGGAAGCCCGAGGAGGTCGCCGCTTGTGTTCTTTTCCTGGCGTCTAAGGAAGCGGCTTATGTCAACGGTTCTACACTAGAGGTAACAGGAGGGCTATAAAATGGAAGATGTTTTAAATGCGATACCTCATCGTCCACCGTTTTTGTTCGTCGACAAGATCGTAGAGCTAACAGAAGCAAAAATCAAAACAACAAAAGTGATAAGCCCCGATGAGCCCTTTTTCAAGGGGCACTACCCAGGAAATCCTCTTATGCCCGGGGTGCTTATTTGCGAGTCGATTTTTCAAACCGGGGCAATTCTGCTCTCCAATATTATTAGTGATATCAGCGATGGCACCCCGGTGCTCACCCGAATCCAAAGCGCCAAGTTCAAGAATATAGTCAGACCAGGCGCCACTCTGGAAATAGAAGCCGAGGTGGTGGAAAAGGTGAGCAATGCCTTCTTCCTAAAGGGCAAGGCCTCCGTTGAAGGAAAGACAGCGGTAACGGTCGAATTTGCGGTTAGCCTAGTTAAAGCCGAAATCTAAATACAAAGATAGAGGAGATACTATGGACTTCTTGGACATCGCAGGTAAAACATTCCTAGTTTTCGGTGTGGCCAATAAAAAGAGCGTTGCCTTCTTCGTTAGCCAGGTTCTCTCTGAGGCAGGGGCGAAAGTCATCCATTCAGTTCAGTCTGCGGCACACGAAGAAAGCGTTTCCAAGCTTTTTCCAGGTGCAGACATTTACATATGTGATGTCGAGCGGGAAGACGAAATCCCAAAATTAGCTGAGGACGTCTCCACAAAGTATCCCAAGATTCACGGTATCGTTCATGCCATTGCTTTTGCCAACTACGAAGAGGGACTCAAGCCATTTCACGAAACAAGGAAGAAAGACTTCCTGCAATCTGTTGACATATCCTGTTTCTCGTTGATCAGTATTGCCAATGCATTTAAAGATCTCCTGGATGAAAAGGCATCCATAGTCACCATATCGATCTCAGCCACCAAAATAGCAGCCGAACCCTACGGCTGGATGGCGCCTGTAAAAGCTGCTCTGGACTCTACCTTGTGCTTTCTGGCCAAATCCTTCAGCTCGTTTTCCCAAGTCAGGTTCAACTCAGTCAAGGCCGGCTTATTGAAAACCTCCTCATCCGCAGGAATACCAGGGTACCTAGACTATTACCTTTACGCCGAACAATTGAGTCTACGCAAGAAAGCTATCGAGACCAAAGAAGTTGCCAATGCAGTGGTATTCCTATTGAGCGATCGATCCAGTGGCATAAATGCCCAGAGCATAATCGTGGACTGCGGGATGTCGACCAACTACTTCGACAAAGGTCTTATCGATAAGGCGATTAGGGATTGAGCAGACCAATGACTCTATTTCCGGTAATCTTGCCAGTTGCCAAAGTCGGACATAAGCTCTCTGGAAAAGATAAAGTGGCCAGGCTAAGCAGAATTTCCAGGGAGGCGCTAAGATTGAGCGCGAAAAAAGGCGGAGTAACACTTGGAGAGCTAAGGAAAGACGAAAACGAGGTTCCGTGCCCATTTAACGGCAATTATTGGTCTCTCGCCCACAAATCGAAGTACGTGACAGCGGTTGTCAGCAAGGAAAAGATCGGGATCGATATCGAAGAAATAAAGCCTCGGTCCGAATCTATCTTTAGCCTTGTGGCGAGGGACGAAGAATGGGAGTTAGGCAAAGACAGGTCTTGGTATACCTTTTTTCGCTATTGGACTGCAAAAGAAGCTACTCTAAAAGCTGTCGGAATCGGCATCGGTGGACTAAAGGCCTGTCGGGTAATCTCGATTCCCGATGAGAATCATATTGCCCTGAGCTATCGAGAGCGCTTCTTTCGAGTCGAGCAATTGTATTATAACAATCACATCGTTTCGGTACTCAAAGACGACAACGAAATTGAATGGATAATTCAGGAGGATTTCAGTTACTGCTAAATAACGGAGACAGCCCATGGCCGAGTTAGGGACAAAGCCGATACCCAAGATTGCTTATGTCTTTCCGGGACAAGGCTCACAGGCAGTCGGGATGGGCTTCGATCTTTACCAGAGTTCACCTCAGGCTAGGCAGGTCTTCGAGGAGGCCGATCAAGCGCTCCAGTTTCCCCTGTCACGGCTTTGTTTTGAGGGCCCAGAGGAGGAACTCCGCCAAACCATCAATGCCCAGCCAGCATTATTGACAGTCAGCATCGCCTATTTAAAAGTCACTTCAGAGCTCAACGGTAAGATAAAGCCTGCCTTAGTCGCCGGACATAGCATCGGTGAGTACACCGCGCTGGTGGCCGCACACGTCCTGGCATTTGCTGATGCAGGTCGCCTCGTCAGGGAGCGAGGTCGCGTGATGCAGGAGACAAGCAAGATCAAACCCGGAGGCATGGCAGCGG
>JAUVXS010000090.1 GCA_030603485.1 Dehalococcoidia bacterium | reverse complement strand
TTTCGATCAACTAGCCCCAACCTGGGATAAAGAGTTTACCAGAGAGAGGTTGAAGTGTCTTGGCAACATCGTCAGGGAATTAGGTATTAAGCCTGGATATTATGCGCTCGATATTGGCAGCGGTACGGGCGTCCTTTTACCATTTCTAATCGCAGAGCTGGGTGATGAGGGAAAAATTGTAGCCCTGGATTTTTCAGCGGAGATGCTAGGTCAAGCGAAAGCCAAAAACTTCCCGCCTATAGTTGGTTTTGCTCAGGCTGATATTCTCGCCATTCCCTTTGCTGATAATTCTGTGGACCTGGCTATATGCAACAGTGTCTTTCCTCATTTTAACGACAAGGTCAAGGCATTAAGGGAAATAGCCAGGGTGCTCAGAAATAATGGCCGGCTCGTCATCTGCCACACCATGAGCCGAGAGATGATTAACCAGCTTCATCAATCCATTGGTGGCGTAATCGCCAATGACCTTCTGCCCGATGAATATCAGCTAAAAGAATTGATGAAACAGGCTGGTTTGAGGGTAACCCACTTCGAGGACAGCCCGGAACGATATCTGGTTATTACTGAGAAGAGCGCCCGCTAATATTTAAATAATAATCGTCTATGACTCATTAATCATTGAGCTTCAAGCTCAAGACTAATATCTAAAGCCCTGGCGGAGTGGGTAAGGGCGCCAATGGAAATAAAATCAACGCCGGTTTCAGCTACAGCCCGAACATTATCCAGCGTAATTCCACCCGAGGCTTCAATTAAAGCACGGCCGTGAATAGATTTTACCGCCTTACGCATATCCTCGAGATTCATATTGTCAAGCATGACGATATCTACCCCAGCTTCAACGGCTTCTAAAGCTTCTGACACAGTCCCGACCTCTATCTCGACTGGCAGCCGCTGTGGAGCATTTTGTCTTGCTTGGGCTACAATCTCCTTGATATTCAATCCCTGGCTGCGAAGCGCCACCAAATGATTATCCTTAATGAGTATGCCATCGCTTAAATTCATTCGGTAACTTCCACCACCACCTACCCTGACGGCATACTTTTCCAGCGACCTCAAGCCTGGGGTGGTTTTTCTGGTATCCATAATGTGCACCGGCAATCCTTCAACTCTTGCCACGTAACGATTGGTCTCCGAAGCAATACCGCTCAAGCGCTGGAGAAAATTCAGGGCTACCCTCTCCGCTTTGAGAATGCTGGCAACGCTGCCTGATACTTTGGCCACTTTACTGCCCGGCTTAACTCTAGCCCCATCCTCAAGAAGAATCTCCAACTTTAACTCTGGATCAACCCGATGGAAAACCTGTTTGGCTGCTCCTGTACCAGCCATGATGCCTTCCTTCTTAGCCACAATAAAGCCAGTCCCTTGTTGGTCGCCGGGTATTAAGGCCCCAGTAGTGACGTCACCCTTACCAAGATCCTCAGCTAAGGCGCGCTCTACAATTTCTTCAATCTGGGGCTTAATTGATGACATTCTTCCTAAAGACGACGTGCCGTTGCCATTCTGGCAAAGTCCGTGGAAAATCTGTGCGGAAGTGAGCGCCACGACTTTCTTTGCGGAGTAAAGCAGCCTCAGTCACAAGCCTGGCACATAATACCAAATTATTTAGTTCATAGGAAGGGCGGTCACTGGATTGAGGTAGGAGGCTTTGCCAGGTAGCCAGGATGCCTGCCGCCTCTTCGAGGCTTTTACCAGAACGAATAATTCCTACTTCATCCCACATAAGGGACTGCAGGTTGGGCAGGTTAAGGTGTGGTACCTTGGGTAGCATCTCTCTACCGGGGAGGCAATGGGAGATTGCTTCGGCGCTCCGCTCCTCGCAATGACGAGGAGGGGCAGTCATTTCAGTTCTCTGCACCACCCTCTTGCCGAAAACAACTGACTCAAGCAGGGAATTTGATGCCAATCTGTTGGCACCATGAACTCCAGTGCAGGCGGTTTCGCCAGCAGCAAATAGCCCGGGGATATTTGTCTCTCCCCAACTATTGACCTTCACCCCTCCCATCAGATAATGAGCGGCTGGGGCAACGGGAACAAGCCCCCTGGTGATATCCAAGCCGTGGTCCCGACAGAAGCGATATATGTGGGGAAAGCGAGTGGTAATTAACTGAGGTGGCAAATGGGTAACATCCAGAAAAACTCTAGGGCTGTGGGTTTTCTTCATCTCGTAGACAATGCTGCGAGCTACTATATCCCTCGGCGCCAGCTCGGCCTCAGCAACATAATCTGGCATGAAGCGATGGCCTTCCACATTCTTGAGTATTCCACCCTCTCCCCTGACCGCTTCAGAGATGAGGAAAGGAGCTACTCCCGGCAGGCGAAGAACAGTGGGATGAAACTGGAAAAACTCTATATCGCTTATTTCGGAACCGGCTTCAAAAGCCAAAGCTATCCCATCGCCAGCGACCACATCGGAGTTAGTGGTATATTTAAACAACCGCCCGGCCCCACCAGTGGCTAAGATGAGAAATCGGCAGTGATACTCTTCCATAGAGCCAGTGCGGCAATCGAGAGCTCTCACGCCAATTACCCTGCCATTCTGGACTAAAATTTCGCTACCCAGGCAATTTTCTAAGACTTTGATAGGAGTAGCACGCACCTGGCGACTTAAGGTAACCTCGATATGCTCCCCAGTGGCATCTCCGCCGGCATGCATAATGCGCGACACACTATGAGCCGCCTCTCTGGAAAAGGTAATTTCACCGTCCAAAGTGTCAAAAGGCACTCCAAATTTAATTAAGTCGGCAACGCAATCAGCAGCTTCATCGGTCAAAATACGCACTGCCCCGGCATCACACAGCCCGTCTCCGGCAGCCATAGTGTCTTTGAAGTGCAACTCAGGAGAATCATCCTTGCCCATGGCAACGGCGATGCCGCCTTGAGCATACCTGGTGTTGCAGTCATCTATGCTACCCTTAGTCAGGACAAGAACGCTGCCCTGTTCTATAGCAAGCAACGCAATATAAAGCCCAGCAATGCCACTGCCAACTATAATATAATCACAATAATTCGTTTTCATTTTCCCGCCATGTCCAGTAGTCCACTAATCTCCTTGTTGCTCCTGCCGCCCTCTCCGGAGAAGGGAAAACAGCTAAACCCTGGCTAACAATTTGTTTTCTCATCTCAGCAATAGCTCTCCATTTCCAGCTTTCCATCTCCGCCAAACCGATTTCTCCCGTTTCAATAACACAGACTACAGGCTTACCTTTCTTCTTAATTGCCACTGTGCTGTGTAAGAAATTTGGTGCACGCACTTTTTCCCATATATCCCTGGGCAAAGGGTCATCCTGAGTCAGATTGGCAACTGAAATATCAAATTTTTCTTCCTTACTAATCCACTCCAGTAAGTCCATATCTGACAGAGGTGTTCCTTGAAAAAGAGAGGCATCTATAGGATTTCTGACCCAATCCCAGATTCCGATAATTCGCTTTTTAAGCTTTTCCCTAAACTCCACAGATAATTCCGGTAACTCGAAGCCTGCCTCTTCCCAGACATCAGCTGAGACCATACTCTTCCCACCCCCACCTCCAGCAATGATTACCCTCCTCCCAGTGATAGGCGGTAGAAAGGTAAACGCGACAACCTGGTCTATGAGTTCTTGAAAATCACTGACCATAATGGCCCCATATTGCTTTAATACCGCTTGCCAAACCTTGATAGAGCCAGCTAGTGATGCAGTATGGGAGAGTGCCAATTTCGCCCCCGTTCTACCCCTTCCTCCCTTGAGAATTATGACTGGCTTCTTTTTCGTAGCCTGTGCCAAGGCCCCAATAAATTTCCTGCCATGCTTAACTCCCTCGATATAGGCAGCAATTACCTTTGTTTCATTATCAGAGGTAAAATAGTTTAGTAACTCGGTCTCATTAATATCTGAGGCATTACCATAGCTTATCATTTTACTGAAGCGGACTCCCCTTAAAGCAGCGTAGCGGACAAATTCCCCAGCTCCCCCGCCACTTTGAAAAAATCCCCCCACCGGTCCACTTTCTCTGGGTAGCTCGTGATTAAAAGACAACCCCAATTTTGGGTAATAGATTCCCATACAATTTGGTCCGAGAATTCTAATGCCAAGCTTCCTCGCTTTTTCCAGGATTTCACGTTCAAGCTTTGTTTCTTTGTCTCTTCCTGTCTCTTTCAGCCTTGCTGTAAATAGGTGAACAAGCTTGACATTTTTCTTGCCACAATCCTCAAGTAAAGACAAGACACCCTCGGCAGGTATGCAGGAGATCACATAGTCCAGGTTAGACTCAGGGATTTCTATTAGCCCGCGATAGACTTTAAGCCCGAGAATCTCACTTAATTTCGGGTTCACCAGATAAAGCTTGCCCTTGAAGCCATGGTCTACAAGGAAACGAGTGAATTGATGTCCACCCGAAACAGGGTTTGAAGAGGCCCCCACGATAGCAACACTGCTGGGAGCAAAAAGGCGGCCTAAAGAAAATTCCTCAGACATACTGGATAAATATTTAGCTATTTCCCTTTTGCTTACAACAATTTCCTGGAGCACCCAGTGACCGGGCTTTTCAACCTTAACCTTAAGTGATTTGCCAATAGGAGATTCCTTCTTTGGCTACTATCCTTCTTTTTCGTCAAGAGGGAAACACGAGTGCAGAGTCTCACAAAGACTAAACAAGCTTCAAAAACATATCACGTTCCCCACTTGTCTCACGGTGACCACCAGATGCCTTAAGTTCCTGACGTCAGAATACTCTCTTACCAGTTTCCTCAATCTCTTGTTGGCCAAGTATACTGTTTCTGGCAACCCTCATTGTTGCTCCTGACTCTATCTTCAGAATCACAGTAGCTTCACCAAGACTTTCAATTTGTCCATAAATCCCGCCAGCTATAATCACCTTGTCTCCCACTCTCAGTTCCTTCTCCATTTCCTCGTGTTGTTTTTGCTGCTTCTGCCTCGGCCTGATCATCAAGAAATACATGATGGCAAAAATTGCCACCAGAAAGATGACCATTCCCCATATGCCTCCTAGACCTTCTGCCATTTGCCCTCCTTTAATTAGTTATTTTTTGACCTCGCCTTTCAGTGACCAGGGACTTGTTTTCTCAATCTGGATTCCTGCTGATTGACCCAGCCAGTCGCCATCATCTTCAAAGAAGACCAGTTTATTGCTCCGGGTGCGCCCAAACCATTTCCCCCCCTTCCTGCCTTCTACCAGCACCTCCGCTTGCCTGCCTTGAAGTTGTGAGTTAATCTCGCTAGCTATAGCCGCTTGAAGCTCTTCAATCTTATTGAGCCTTTCCTTCTTAGCTTCCGCGGGAATATCATCTTGATATTCCCGCCAGGCAATGGTGCCAGGGCGAGGAGAATAAGCTGCCACATGAACAACATCAAACCGCATCTCCTTGACCAGAGATAGACTACGCTCAAATTGCTCCTCTGTTTCTCCAGGAAAGCCGACGATTATATCTGTGCTCAGGGATACTTGAGGGACCTTGCGGCGAATGGTGTTAACAAGCTTTCTATATTGTTCCACGGTATACTCTCGCCTCATAGCCTTCAATATATCGTCATCACCAGCTTGAACAGGTAGCTCCAGATGCTCACAAACTTTGTTTACAGAAGCTATAGTGTCAATGAGCTTCCGGCTTATATCCTTGGGATGATTTGTCAAGAAGCGAATCCTGGCAAGGTCATTAATACTGTTCAATTCGTTCAGCAAATCGGCAAGGTCGGGATGCCCGGGCAAATCTTGTCCGTAAGAATCAACATTCTGCCCCAGCAAAGTTACCTCTTTTATGCCTCGTTCTACCAGCGCCTCCACTTCACAAACTATCTCCTCCACAGGACGACTCACTTCCCTTCCCCTCTTATAGGGGACAATGCAATATGAGCAGAAATTATCACAGCCCTGGATGATGGGTACAAGGGCGCACGGTGAGGAAGTTATCCAAGCGTGATTATGAGTGTAGCGAAGCAATCTCTGCCCAATAGGTATGCCTTGCTTTTGCCCCCAGGTAACTAGCTCGTGGTAATCACCGGGCTTAAATAGTAAATCAACGTGAGGAAATCGTTTCTTCAATTCCTGAGTGTTGGAATTGACCAAACATCCGGTAACAAGTATCTGGAGATTGGGCTGTTCATTTTTTAGGCCTTTCAGTAAACCCAGGGTGCCTAGAACCTTATTCTCAGCGCTTTGTCTTACCACGCATGTATTGAGAACCACTAAATCGGCATTGGAAAAAGAGTTTATTGCCTGATAGCCTGCAGAATCTAAATATCCAGCTATTTGCTGGGATTCTGCCTTGTTCATCTGGCATCCGATGGTCCAAATAAAATAGCGTGGCATAATGCTCCTGCCTTCCCTTCAGTTTATATCTTTTCGATGATTATATCATCCAGAGGTCGATTCGACACGTGCTCAGTGGATCATGTTTGGGTGAATTAAGTGAAAGCCACAACTGACAACGAGGTTGTGTCCAGTCATAGCGCTGGAATCATTTGAAGCCAGAAACACAACACAAGCCGCTATTTCAGATGGTTTGGCTATTCTCTTCAGGGCATTATTGTCCGTGATCTTACTCATCATTTCTTCGTAGGAGATACCGGCATCGGCAGCCGAAACCCTCACCCAGTCCTCAAATTCCTGAGTCCCAGTAGCGCCAGGGCTGATGCAGTTAACACGAATACCGAATCTACCGACTTCGATAGCCAGCGTTTCCGTAAAGCCAATTACGCCCCATTTGCTAGCGACATACGGGCTTTCTTTGGGAACTCCAGATATTCCCGCCACGCTGCTAATGTTGATAATATTACCACTTTTGCGGGGAATCATATATCTAAGTGCCTCTCGAGAGCAAAACATAATCCCGGTCAGATTTGTCGCCAAACTATCATGCCACTCCTTTAGATTCATATCGACTACATCAGCGTTATTAAAGGTACCCCTGGCAGCATTATTTACCAATATATCAATCTGTCCAAAGTCTTTGATAGTCTGAGCTACCATCCGCTTTACCTGTTCATGGTCAGAAATATCGGTTTGTATCGCCCTTGCCTTACCGCCTCTGGATTTGATGTCTTTAGCTGCCTGTTCCAATCTGGAGAGGTTACGAGCGGCTATGACCACGGCCGCTCCTTCGTTAGCCAAGGCTAGGCTAATGGCCTTCCCTATGCCAGTCC
>JAUVXS010000115.1 GCA_030603485.1 Dehalococcoidia bacterium | reverse complement strand
CAGTTCTGGAGGCTGATGGTGACTACATTCTCAACCTTCTTTCGCTCATACCGGGCACTCAAGGAGACAGTGAGTCTGTCAGAAAACTGGGAATAACCTTCTTCAAGAGGATCCTTGACTTGCTTGATCGCCGCAGGGAGGAAGTTGCGCGTGCTATACCCACAAAACTGGTTCGAGAAGTCGCTATGAAACAGATCCAAGCCTTCAGTGATAGTATCAGATACGATATATTGAACGAAAGCCGGCCATCGAAAACTCTCAGCCTAGAAGAAAGGCTCCGGCGTCTGAGGGCTGCAAAGTCCCAAAAGAAACGACGCCGTGAGGATGAGCCCACTGAGACACTGAGATATACCCTTGATCCTAGAAGAGGATGGCTGGCAGATTTAGGGTTGGTTACACGAGGTGAAGACAAAAACTACCAGCTCACTGCGGCTGGTACTTCTCTTCTGAAACAGGTACGGGCCAATGGCTTTGAACTCGATAGTCTCTTGCGCGTACCATTCTCGAGCCCGTTAGCACAAGCACTAGACATTAAGGATGTTGTGAGCATACCCAACGACTATTTTCATCAGGTAGTTGCGTACGTTTACAGTGGGGCTCCGCCCCGTGAGTACTCTGGTGCAATTGAAGACTTCCTTGAAGACCTAAGGTTCTTTTTTGAACTTACTCGCCTCAAAAGATTCAACCAAGCTGAAATCTCAGCCCTCTATGAATGTATAGTGTTGAAAGCAGCAAACGAGGGTCAGTTGCTTTCTGAGGAAAAATTCCAAGAACTGTTGAATGATGTTCTAGCGACTTATGCGGATCAGGTGTATCGAGTAACTGGCAGGTATGGCCAAGAGGGTTATCTGTCATTTCGAAGGCAACGCTGTGGATAGATCTCAGCGAAGTACCCCTATTCGACTACGTGTTATTAGTAGGAAGGAGATTGCCATTGCCCTATATGGGCAGTTGAGGCGACCTTTACAACGCCTCTTTATTGTGACCCCGTTTCTCGAGGACTATGAGTTTTTCGGAAAGGGTCCCCTCTCTAGGTTCATATTAAAGCACCTTTCCGAAAGCACCGAGATTACCATGTTCACTATGCCCCCAGAGGGTACCGACGGAACCAAGAAATCATTCTCAAGAAAATACATATTGATGAGATTGCTTGCATCTCAAGGAGTCGATGTTCAATTTAACCACAAGCTGCATGCTAAAATCTTTCTTTTCGACGAGTCTGAAGTCACAAAAGCATGCATTCTGGGATCAGCGAATCTCACTACCAGAGCCATGAACGAGCTTCTTGAGATTGCAGTATTTACATATAATAGAGAGGTGTTCAAGAAGGTCCTGAGCACAATTCACCAATTCCAGAACGACTCCGACACCATGAGTTTCATGAAATGGAAACAGGAGAACATCGCTAAGATTAAAGAAATTATGGGGGTAGATTAAAAATGGACAAGACTTTGGAGCTCGCCAAATTTACTGATCAGCCGTTTAGACTTCTGCCAGGGGAGAAAGTCACAATATGGGCTGGCTATCATGAAATCCGTGAGCAGCTATCGGAAATTATTAAATCTCCACGAGGAGACAGAGTCGGCTTGTACGAATTCGCAATTATCCACGGTGCGCTAGGTACGGGCAAGTCACACGCTCTGCGATATCTAAAATACCTGATCAATGAGGAACGTGCAGAGGAGTTTAATTCCATAGTCTGCTACGTCGAACGCTTAAGGGTGGAGGCTAACACAGATTTCATAGCGTTGTATCGTGCTATTATGCGTCTACTTAAGGATGACCTGAAGAAGGTAGGTGAGGTAGTGGAGAATATTGTGGACAAACAGGTGGACGAGGCATGGGAGGCTGCATCTGCTGACGTGACAAAACTTATGAAAAGACAGGATTTTCGTGCTAGGACACTGCCAGCGATTTATTCCAGACTCTCGCCCACATATCCTGCGCTACCTTGCTTGTTGGGTGCTGCTTACCAAGGTGACGAAGGTGCCACCACCGTCTTGCTTGGTGGAAAGCCCAAGACAGCAATAAGCAAATATGGGCTTGATAACCCGATTGACACCGAGTACGAAGCATTGCGGTGTCTAGCAGCCTTCATTAACCTATGCACCAAAACAGATAACGATGCGACGCACTTGCCTTTGTTTAAGTGTTTTTACCTGTTTATAGACGAAATTGAAAGACTCAAGGATTTTCCGACACGCAACGTACAGAGTATCAACCAAGGTATTAGAGATCTAGTGAATGCATGTCCTGAGCACTTCTGCCTGTTGCTAGGCGCCTCGGCTGAGGCTGCCGAGGTCGAAGCTTATATAGAAGATGATGTGATGACCCGGCTGTCTCGTGAACTTATAGAAATACCCGAACTCGATGTTGAACAAGCGGTCGATTTTATCAAGGAAGTGATGCAGCAATATCGTCAGCCCGATGCCAAAGTGCCAGAAACTCACCCGTTTGTAGACGATGCTCTAAGGGAGATCGCGCTTCAGACCACCCAACGGACGCCACGTAGTCTTTTTCGAGATTGTCAAACTGTTTTGCGAAAAGCGGTTCTGACCGGCTCCTTAGAGACAAAGGGTGTTATTGATGTAACTGATGTTCAAGAGTTCATGGTATAAGAGGACTAATACGTGAGCGCTTTACATACCCCTAGATATCCACACTTGGCACTCCTTGATTGGCCATTTAGAATATTGCCAGTTCGAGGCAATACTACTGTTTGGGCTGGACGTCAGGAACTAGAAAGTCAAGTAGAAAGACTCATCCGTCAGCTCGGTCGCAATTCTGTTAGTTCTCTTCATTTAATGTGGGCCGACTTCGGTGCTGGTAAGACGCACACTCTCTACTATGTTGAGCCATTAGCAAAAGAGCACAGTCTGTTTCCTGTTTATGTGGAATGGCCAAAGAAAACGACAACCTTTGTCGACGTTTATCGCGGGATAGCCAACCATTTCTCACTACGTGTCTTGTCCCAACTGTTCCGGAGGTGTTGCGAAAATAAGGGTGTAGATGAGGTCATAGATTCGGTTTCGCGAGACTTTCCCGACTTCGGTGCCGTTCTCGAGCGGATATACGAAAATAATGAAACGCCCCTTATTCATGAGTGGCTAAGAGCGCAACCTGGTGTTGGTCGAAGAGAACTTGCGACAATCGGTGTCAGGAATCCAATCAAAACCAGCGATGATGCTGTTCAGTCCGTAGTCGTGCTTGTTAACCTAGTTGCGGGTTCGGGGGATTACGCAAAGCTGTTGCTCATGTTGGACGAATTTCAGCGGATTGACCATCTGCCCCCTCGCATTCGCCGCGATGTTAACACTGGGATACGCACGATGTTGAATGCCTGCCCTGATTCGCTAAGCATTATTCTTTCCTTTTCCTTCGGACGGCCCGAGAACATTAACTTCTTGCTCACTGAAGAGGTCAGAAGTTTGGTCGATCCCGAAAGCATTCATTTACCTCAGATGACTAAAGCAGAAGCGATGGAATTTGTGGAAGATCTACTCAAAAGCTACAGGAGTAGTGAAAGTGTGGAGTCCTTGTTTCCCTTCACAGCAGAATCGTGTCAAGCGATATTGGACCACGCCGGAAAACTAACACCAAGACGAATTATGAAGCGCTTTAATGTTGTGTTGCGGAGGGCAGACGAAGATATAGAGGCTGGAGTTATGGCACATGTTACTCCTGAATATGCCACACAGATTCTCCGAAACGTGCCCGCTCTTGAGGAAGAGGAAGAGGAAGGGGAAGGGGAAGAAGACGGCTAGCCGCAACGTTTAGTCTTCCATGAAGCAGTGCTGTCTCAGTCGTGAGTTATCAATTTGAGTTCTCGCATAGCCCAGACCACGCTGAACACATTGTGCTGAGTATCGCTCGCGCTGATGCGTCGTCGCTTCCGAGGTGCATACGGTCGAGACATTATGATTGTATTGACTGCCTAGTAGAGAACCCTGACACCTGCCTCTTGGCAAGAGACAAAGACTTTGTCTCCTACTTGAGGTACCAAGTATCCGAAGATTATCGGTTACGCGACGTAATTCGTGAAGTGATAAGGGAACATGGTAGGCCCATGTACTGGGATATCATTGCATCAATGGTACGAGCTAGGCATCCCCAGGTCTCAGTACATACGGTCTACATATTACTTAGTTCATACAAGACAGACTTTGTGGAGTTTGACGTTGGAGTTTACGGATTGGCTAAGCAGCAGTCGAAACGGACTCGTACCTCTAGATCACCCAATCAATAGGAGAAGACGACTCTCTTCCAACTAAGGCTTGAAAAAATGATTCTCAGTAAAGACAAAGGTATCTTCAAAATAGAGACAGACGCCAACGCCCGCTTTCAGCTTTCTGAAGTCAAGGTTTTTCAGGTATTTAACAACCTTGACGAACTGATGGGATATTGGTCGTTACCACTCCAGGACGGACGCGAGTATTGCATACAACCAAGAACATTCAACTGGAAAAAGCCTGATATCGCAGGGTGGAGATTAATTCAGATACTTCGGGACGCAAATCATCTGAAAAGCCAGCTGTCTGGTCAATTCAGATTTCCAGATCATCAATGGAAAAGGATTTGCTCCATAATAACTAAGCTTCTTCCCGGACCGTCGGACGAATTTCGACTACGTGATCTCATTCGTACAGTAATACAAGAACATGGCAGACCGATATTCAGGGACATCGTCGCAACAATGGTAAAGGCTAGAGATGCTCAATTCTCAGAACATGCCGTATACCAGATGCTCAGTTCCTACAAGGCGGAATTCAAAAAATTCGATGCTGGAGTCTACGGACTGGCCGAATGGAAGTCGAAAGGGGGGCATAGCTAAGCCCTAAGAGGATATTTGCTTCTATTTAGTAGGATATCAGCAACCCGTCTGCGGTCTTCAACGAGAGCCTCCGCTGCCACAGGAGATGGAGGTGCAAGTTTAATCCTGGACTAAGCGGCTGAGGTATCCCTTGATTCGAGCAAGGCGAAGCATCCAGTAGAAAAAGAGAAATCCCAGAAGAACGCAAATTAAGTTCAGAGTGCTTGCCCAGAATACGCTATCCAGGGGAATTACTCCCTCGATTATAGCTGTGCGCATACCTTCAAACATATGCCTGGTTGGCAGGATGAAGGTGAATTTTTGTAATAAAGGAGGAAATATAGATATGGGATAAAAGACTGCGGAGAAAGGCAGCAGTAGAAAGGGAATGAAAAAAGCCAGAA